>NZ_VPEJ01000029.1:0-24947 GCF_013417245.1 Acinetobacter sp. YH16042 | reverse complement strand
ATGAAATACGGTATTCTGATGTGACAAAACCTGAATCCTTTATAGTTGAAGTCTTTGTTAGCACTTACATTTTAACTATTTTGGACTCAGGTTTTTTATTTAAGTCAAACTATGGGACAGCAGTGGCTGATTGGCTCCCTTTTTTATTTTTAAATCCGCAGAATAAGGCTTTTTAAGGGATCACTGTATTTGAATACAAGATGCTTAATTAAAATGATACGTCAGTCCTGCATATACCGCCCGACCTTCACCCGGTGTTAAACGAGCAGGATCTTTGCCGGCATCGTTATAACCCGGTGTGACGGTAGATGCATATTTTTTATTAGCTATATTTCTGAAATCCAACCACGCCATATACTGTTTTTGCGGTTGTATATAACCGAACGATGCTCCCCAAATTTGCCAATCTTTTGTATAGACACTATTGGCATAGTCAGTTGCGACCTTTGCGGCATAAAGTGTATTGACCGCAGCATAAAAGCCTAAAGGATGTTCGTATTTAAGTTCAGCCTGATAGATATGTTTAGGTATTCCTGCAAGCTCATTTTTTCCAAATACCGCATCATTTTTATAGTGAAAATCATTCAAGGTATAGGCTTGTTTTAGTTGAACTTGTCCATATGTATCATTTTGCCAAAGTGAACTGTTTAAACCGACTTCAATCCCTTGATGGATGGTGTCTGAAGCATTTGATTCAGCAATAATCTTTTTAGGCTCTGATTGGATTTCAACGGCCAATAGTTCATTTTTAACCTGTGAATAGTAATATGCAATATTCCACTCACCCAGTGCATGTTGACCACGCCCACCTAGTTCAAGAGTATTCGCTGTCTGACTATTCAAATGAATCGGAGCATTTTGGCGTCCCGTCGCTGCGCCACTTTCGTCGGGGAACTTTTGATCCGAACCCCAAATTAAAGCCCAAGGATGTGGTGCTTCTAAGCTTCGACTGACATTGGCAAAGAGCTGTGTTTCAGGTTGGATTTGATATCGAAAACCTAGCGATGGCAGGACATTCCATTCACGAATATTTTCTTTATGACTTTGCACAGGCCATGTCACTTCACTTTCACGATGGGTGTACGCCAAGGCGACACGACTATCGAGCCAAAACTGTGGGTGTAGTGCCAAGGCATTGGCATAATGTAAAACATAGTCACCACCTTGGTAGGTATAATGCCGCGTTTCTGTATCCGCAGCATAGGCGCCTTGCGCTACACGCAAGCGTTCAACGACCTGACCATCTGGCAAATGCGTGGTACTACGAAAACCTAAAGTATTTTGGCTTTCATGCCCCCATAGCGTTCGGTCAAATTGGTAGTTAAATAAGGTACTGATATCATCATAGTCAACATCGGTACTATACAAACCTTCTTGCAAATCCATCGGATAATGATGATAGGCCAGACCCAACTGTAAGCGATCACCGGAGTCCAAAGTCATATTGGTTTTATTCGCCAACCAAAGACTTCCCGGCTGCGGGCGATTGTTATTTAGTGAGATATTTAGGGGGATTGCTTGTTTTGGATTTTGTTCAATCTGTTGTTGGGTTAGACGTCCCGGCGTTTGGTGTTCAGTCTCTCGGTAACGCAGATAAAAACGTGTATCTAGGTTTGGATTTATTTGATATCCCACATTGGCCGATATACCTTTACTCTGGCTTGAAGCATGATCTTGAAAACCGTCATCATCACTTTGCGTTAAGGAAAGATAATAGTCTAAGTCTCCAATTTGTTGTCCTGAATTGATTTCACTTTTTTGATAACCGTGGCTACCCATTTCATGGTGCACTGACAATTTAGCTGCATTTTTTCCAGTTGGGCTAGCATAGTTAATTAGACCACCCAAGCTTAATGCACCACGTGTTAAACCATTAGCCCCCCCGTAAAACCTCTATATGGTCTACCCACAGCGGCTCAAACAGTTCATAAGGTGTTCCTCCTGGCCCTGTAAATGGCAAATCATCTAAGGTTACATACAACCCTGAAGCATGCGCCCCCGGTGCGCGATTGATCCCCGAGCCACGTATCGACAGTTTCACCCCTTCATTTCCTGAAGATGCCGCGTATATCCCCGGTTGATTTTTAAATAAATCAGCATTTGTTCGCTTGGGTACATCTTGAATGTCTGCTGCAACGATCGCATTGGTTGCACCATTTACTTTGGTCAGTGCTTTTTTTATTTGTTCATCCATTGAACTTTGTTCAACGTTGATGGTGATTTCAGGTAATACATTGCTATCTGCAACACTATATTGTGCCATTGCAGTAAGCATCATCAGGCTTAAAAGCTTAAGTGACGTGTTGTTATATTTGGAAAATTGAGGGACATCCATGATTGCGTCTTCTAAGTGAAACGAAATTGACGGCAAGGATTGTAGTGTGTTTTATCGTCATGTATGTATCAAAATATTTCAAAATTCATGATTTTTATCAATATCCTTCTCCGTATTTTTATATTCAAATGATTTGTTAAATGAAATAAAACAGATAATTATATTTTTTAGTCAAAAAATAAAAGTTTCTATATAAGATTAAAAGCCCTCAATCGGAGAAGATCAAGGGCTAGTATGAATTTAGAGCACGCATTGAAAGTTTTTCGGAAAATTAAATGTCAAAACCTGAACATACTTCCAATCCCGCTCTCGTTAAATTGATATTGAAATTTCTAAGGCAATTTAAATTAAACAATTCTCTGTAACGGCATTAGAAGTTGTACATCACGACCGCATTGATTCGGTTATCTTCACCCTTAGTACTGCCATTTGGTGCGGCGCCAAAAGCTTCACGTTCACCATAGACATACTCCAGACCTAAACTAATCGGCTTAACAGGGCTGTAAAATACATTTGCCCATGCTTGCCACAAGTTTTTATTGGCCTTGGTTTTATCGACTAATGAGTTGACATAATCTGCATTGTTATCTGCTTTCATATAACCATAGCCCAATGTTCCGCGCCATTGTGCTGAAATTTGTTGAGTTAAACCTACTGTAATCGAGTCAAATTCATTGGTGGCGATGATGTCTTTATCCGCATTAGTGACAAAACCTTGGTTGGTCCATGACACAAAACTACTGTCGCCTTTGACATGGTAATAATCCGCTTTGAGCACTGTTTTATCCGTCAAATCTAGTTTTGCGCCCAGACCAAGCCCCCATGCGGTTTCTGTATCCGTATCCGTTTTCTTTTCAGCACCCATCGCACGTGCGCTCAACGTCAGCGTATCTATCATTTTATAATTTAAACGCGCAGTTAATGCAGGCAAACGCATATTTGAGCTGTCATCTTTAGAATCTTCAGCTGCGAGCACGAGATTTGTCTCAGGACTAAATTTGTGACTATAGCGAACTTGCGGTGTACGTTTAACAGCACCACCGACATAGCCCAATGCATCAATGGTTTCAGGCATATAATCAGGTACAGCAAAGTTAGACCATGTTTGCCCCACCAACCAATTGCCATAGGTTAAATAGGCATGACGAATACGTAGTCCATCATTTGCACCCAAAAAGTCGACTTCAATTTTACCGCCTACATCTCCCACTTGAGTCGGCGTTTTAAAGTCTAGGCCTAAACGTGTGGCAGCAAGTGTTGCTTTTAAACGATCTGAACTTTCAGCATTCCCTTCTATCGGAACACTATTCATTTGGTTATACAGGCGAGATAAGCTGCCGCCTTCTGCCTGATAAGATGCATCTGCTCGCACATTGCCATACAAGCTAAACTCAGCGCCCGATTTGGTATTTAAACTCAGGCTCGGTGTTTGAGTCGGTTTTTGATTCTGCGCAGCAACTACAGACCCTTGTTTTACGTCTTTGATTTCACTCGACAAAGTGTTTTGCTGTTGAACATATTGCTGCATCATGGCTTTTAACGCTTTGACTTCTTCACGCAACTGCTCAACTTCAGCTTCGCTGACTGCCGCATGTGTCCACATGGGGAACACGGCTGCACAAGCCAGTATCATCGGTTTAATTTTAAAGGTTTTTTTGACTAAATTTAGCTTTTGAGTTTTCATCCTGACCTCGATTTGGGCAATGCCCTTTCCTTATTTTTTGTCACAATTTCCCACTAGCCCTCATGCTGTGCATCAGGGCCTGGAAACTTAAAATTTTGGGGTAATGTTAAATCTTTAAATATCGGCTTAATTCGCTGGATTTTTGATAGCTTGCGTATTGAGTTTTGGCGATTGACCTTGAGTAGATGCCTCTACAGACGCTTGCAAATTCACCATAAAGATCGCCAATGCAGCAATAACACCGGGAATGGCTATCACCAAGAAGTTCATTTGATGCGGCAAATTCATGGTTAACAGTGCCCCTGTAAGCACAGGTCCAACGATTGCACCAATTCGTCCAATACCCGATGCCCAGCCCATACCTGTAGAACGTACCGTGGTTGGGTAGTATTGTGCGACAAAGGTATAAAGTAGGATTTGCGAACCGATGGTAGCTGCGCCTGCTACAGCAATTAAGGTATACAGAACCATTTGCGGACTGTTAAAGCCCAGTAAGATTAAAGCCAATGCGCCACACATGAACATGATGCTTAGTACTTTCTTGATATGGAATCGGTCTGCCAAAGCACCACCACCAATAGCACCTACCATTCCACCAATATTCAGTGCAAAGAGGAAAATCATACTTGCACCTAGCGAATAGCCAGCTTGAATCATCAATTTTGGTAACCAACTTCCAAGTGCATAAACCATCAATAAGCACATGAAAAATGCAATCCAGAACATAAACGTACTGAAACTACGGCCTTGTTGAAATAATGCTTTTAACGGAGCTTTGTCTTCTTCAGAAACCTCATTGAGTACAAATTGAGTATCTGTTGTGAGGACTTGTTCAGGGGCAATTTTTGAGACAATCGTTCGAGTCGTATCTGTTTGATGCTTTGAAGTTAAATACATCAATGATTCAGGGAGGAATTTCCAGATTAAAGGCAGTGCAAGACATGGAATAATCGCAATATAAAACATGATTTTCCAGCCATATACAGGCACTAACCAAGCACCCAATAACGCTGAAGCCATACCACCAATGGCATAACCACTAAACATTAGTGCAACCAAGGTGCTGCGTATACGTTTTGGCGCGTATTCTGTCATTAATGCCACAACGTTCGGCATAACACCACCGATGCCTAGACCGGCAAGAAAGCGTAAAATACCAAACTCAACTGGAGTACTTGCAAAAGCACCGCAGAAGGTAAAACCACTAAAAATACCGACGCAGATCATAATGGTTTTTTTACGACCAATTTTATCGGACAGTGTGCCAAAACACATGGCACCGAACATCATGCCAAATAAAGCCGTACTTGCCAGTAAGCCGGCTTGTACCGCAGATAATGACCATTCTTGCATCAACAACGGTAAGGCAACACCATAGATCACCAAGTCATAACCGTCAAAAATAATAATCAAAAGACACCAAATTAAAACACCCCAATGAAATGGCGTAAATTTGGCTTCATCAACCAAGGTATTAATATTAATTTTCTGGTTTTGCATAGCCCACCTCCTAATTGTGAAGCTTGTAAAATTCGCTTTTCACAATGAATAAGTCGGTGCTTAATGTCCAAAACCGATTAGGCATGTTTGTATACCTAAAAAGTTGAATACAAATTAATCCCTTGATTCCGCTTTATTTAAATAGATCATTTCATATGTGCAGTTCATCTGAACGTCTAGCGACAGCATACTCAAAACACAGCACGATCATAAGGAATCGCTTCTAAATCATATACTTGATAAACACTATCAAATAAACCACGAATATCTTCGCTTTCATCCATATTACGTACAGCCATAAATACTGGGCTAATCGCGGCTTCATCTAAGATAGGAACAAAGGTTAAATGTGTTAATTGCACACTTTGGGCACTCATTGGAGTGATACAAACCCCTTCGTTCGCTGCAACAAAGCCTAGAGCCAGTTGTAATTCACGTACTTCGCGTACTTTTTTAGGTTCCAAACCATACTCTGAAAATATGCCACGCACTTGGGTCGAAAAGTTTGGTTTGTTGTGATTTGGGTAAAAAATCAATTGTTGATCGATCAGATCTGCAAGATAGACTCCTTCCTTTTTTTGTGCCAAAGGATGACTAGCGTGTAAGGCAACTACTAAGCGTTCTTCACGCAGTAAAACCCGTTTAATTGCAGGGTCTGAAATACGTAAACGCCCAAAGCCGACATCTATACGGCCTTCTTTTAATGCTTTGATTTGTTCAGTGGTGGCCATTTCCTCCATTTCTATTTTTAAATGTGGATGTTGTTGTTTGAATAAATACAAAATATTCGAGAGTAAACCAAACAATAAAGAGCTCACAAAACCGATTGTCACTGTTCTTTCGGTCAAACCGATTCGTTTCGTCATCGATTTAATTTCTTCTGCATTAGACAAAAGTTTTAAAGCATGATGATAAAAAAATTGGCCTGCTTCTGTGGTCTTAAGCGGTCGGCTACCGCGTTCAAATAACTGAATTCCAAGCTCATGTTCCAAATTTTGAATCTGCCGACTCAAAGGTGGTTGAGCTATATATAGTTTTTCTGCCGCTTTGGTAAAACTCTGCTCTTCAACCACTGCGACAAAGTATCTTAAGTGTCTTAGTTCCATGGTTATCGATACCTATTAAGTATAATAAAATGCAAATTTGATCTTCGACGTGAAGATTTTATTCTTTTAAGGTATATCACATAGACAGGATTAAGCAAATTTAATCCCATCCAACAGATCAAAAACATCGTGCAGCCCATACCTGAAAGAAACTTCAGCTGCTACACGAAACAACTTAAAAAGTATTGTTAGACAACCAAACAAGGAACGTGGCAGCCAAAGACCTCTTTTATCGAGTGATAGCCACCCATACTTAAATGCATACTTAAGGAGATATAGTATGAACCGTCAAGAGATTGATGTTCTGGTTAAACAAATGAACGTAGATACAGCAACAGGGCCTGTTGACCAACGTGTACAACAAGTTGTGGTCCGTTTATTGGGTGATTTATTCCAAGCGATTGAAGATCTAGATATTACTCAAACTGAACTATGGAAAGGTCTAGAGTATTTTACAGATGCGGGTCAAGCGAACGAATTAGGTCTTTTAGCCGCTGGTTTAGGTTTAGAGCACTATCTAGATTTACGTGCCGATGAAGCTGATGCGAAAGCAGGTATTACAGGTGGTACACCACGTACCATTGAAGGCCCTTTATATGTGGCTGGCGCACCTGAATCAGTGGGCTTTGCTCGTATGGATGATGGTACGGAAACCGATAAAATTCCAACTCTGTTTATTGAAGGTACAGTAACAGATACCGAAGGCAACATCATTGAAGGCGCTAAAGTTGAAATTTGGCATGCCAACAGCCTAGGTAACTATTCTTTCTTTGATAAGTCTCAATCTGACTTCAACCTTCGCCGTACGATTCTTTCTGACCAAGACGGTAAATATGTTGCACAAACTACGATGCCCGTTGGTTATGGCTGTCCTCCAGAAGGCACAACTCAATTTGTTTTAGACAAATTAGGCCGTCATGGTAACCGTCCATCACATGTTCATTATTTTATCTCTGCACCGGGTTACCGCAAGCTAACTACTCAATTCAACATCGAAGGTGATAAATACCTTTGGGACGACTTTGCCTTTGCAACACGTGATGGTCTAGTGGCAACTGCCGTTGATATCACAGACGAAGCTGAAATTGCACGTCGTGGTCTAAACCAACCGTTTAAACACATTAGCTTTAATGTTGAGTTAGTTAAAGAACAAGCTGCTGCACCAAATACTGAAGTTGATCGTCGACGCGCTAGCGCTTAATTACTCACTCAAAGGAAGCCGAGCTGTCTCATCCAAGTTTGACAACTCGGCGACTATCCCCTCATTGGACAGTCGGAGAATGGACATGCCACGTATTCCTGTAATTAACACTAGCCATCTAGATCGTATTGATGAACTTCTTGTCGATAATTTTGACACTGGTGAATTTAAACTGCACCGCTCAGTATTTACCGATCAAGCGTTATTTGATCTTGAAATGAAATACATTTTTGAAGGTAACTGGGTGTATTTGGCACATGAAAGCCAAATTCCAAATAACAATGATTATTACACGACTCATATCGGTCGCCAGCCGATCATCATTGCACGTAACCGTAATGGTGAACTGAATGCCATGATCAATGCCTGCTCACATCGTGGCGCACAGTTATGTCGTTATAAAAAAGGCAACAAAGCGACGTATACATGTCCATTCCATGGTTGGACCTTTAATAACTCAGGTAAATTACTCAAAGTTAAAGACCCTGCCGAAGCGGGTTATTCAGATTGCTTTAACCAAAATGGTTCACATGACTTGAAAAAAGTCGCGCGCTTTGAAAGTTATAAAGGCTTTTTATTTGGTAGCTTAAATCCTGATGTGCCAAGCCTTGAAGAATTCTTAGGTGAAACCACCAAAATTATCGACATGATCGAAGGTCAGTCGGAAAACGGTTTGGAAGTTTTACGTGGTTCATCTACCTATACCTATGAAGGTAACTGGAAACTGACAGCTGAAAATGGCGCAGATGGCTATCACGTATCAGCCGTGCATTGGAACTATGCAGCGACCACTCAGCACCGTAAAGAAGCACAAGCGGCAGATAATATTCGTGCCATGAGTGCGGGTTCTTGGGGCAAGCAAGGCGGTGGTTCTTATGGTTTTGACAGTGGTCACATGTTGTTGTGGACACAATGGGCTAACCCAGAAGACCGGCCAAACTTTAGCAAAGCCGATGAATATACCGAAAAATTCGGCGCACCGATGTCGAAATGGATGATCGAGCGTTCACGTAACCTATGTCTTTATCCAAACGTCTATTTGATGGATCAATTCGGTTCACAAATTCGAGTTTTACGCCCGATTTCTGTCAATAAAACTGAAGTCACCATTTACTGTATCGCCCCTGTCGGTGAAGAGCCAGAAGCACGTACACGTCGTATTCGTCAATATGAAGACTTCTTTAATGCTTCAGGCATGGCAACACCTGACGATTTAGAAGAATTCCGTGCCTGCCAAGCAGGTTATGCAGGGATTGAACTGGAATGGAACGACATGTGCCGTGGTTCAAAACACTGGATTCATGGACCGGATGATGCAGCCAATGAAATTGGATTAAAACCGCTATTAAGTGGCATCAAAACGGAAGATGAAGGTCTTTACCTTGCTCAGCATCAATATTGGTTAAAAACCATGAAACATGCCATCGCTGAAGAAAAAGAACTAGCTGAACAAGTCGCAAATGAACAAGGAGATGTCGCATGAATGCAACTGCACATTTAGACAGCGTAAGCATTGAAGCTGTATCTCAGTTCCTCTACCGTGAAGCGCGTTTTTTAGATGATGAACAGTGGGATGAATGGCTAGCGTGCTATGCCCCAACTGCATCATTTTGGATGCCAGCTTGGGATGACGACGACCGCCTAACGGAAGATCCACAGTCTGAGATTTCTTTGATTTATTATCCAGACCGTCAAGGTTTAGAAGACCGTGTCTTCCGCATTAAAACTGAGCGTTCATCTGCCACGATGCCGGATACACGAACTAGCCACAACATTAATAACGTAGAGATTGTTGAACGTGATGGCGACAAAGTCACGGTGCGTTTTAACTGGAACACCTTAAGTTTCCGCTACAAAACCAACTATAGCTACTTTGGCATGTCACGTTATGAAATTGATTTTTCAGGTGAGCAGCCAAAAATCCTCAGCAAATATGTTGTTCTGAAAAACGATTATATCAACCAAGTTATTGATATTTATCACCTCTAAAAGCTTATTTCACTAAGCAAGGTTTTACTTTCAGCCAGAAGGATATTTGGCTGAAAGGACACGTTATACCAGATTTTCAAAAGGATATTCAGCCATGTCAAACCATAATGTTGCACTTCAATTTGAAGATGGCGTTACTCGTTTTATTAGTGTTGCTCAAGGTGAAACCCTATCCGACGCAGCCTATCGTCAAAAAATCAATATCCCTCTAGATTGCCGTGATGGCGCATGCGGGACATGCCGTGCATTTTGTGAGTCGGGTACTTACGACATGCCTGAAGAATCTTATATCGAAGATGCTTTAACCCCCGAAGAAGCTGAGCAAGGTTATATTTTAGCTTGCCAATGTCGTCCAAGTTCAGATGCTGTTTTCCAAATCAGTGCATCATCTGACGTGTGTAAAACTGAAATTCATGAGTTTCAAGGCACATTGTCTCGTGTTGAAAATATGTCGGATTCTACGATTACCTTTGATATTCAACTGGATGAAGGTCAACCTGACATTAACTTCTTGGCAGGTCAATACGTCAATGTCGGCATTCCGGGGACTGAAGAAACTCGTTCGTATTCGTTTAGTTCAAAGCCGGGCAATCGTTTAACAGGCTTCGTGGTTCGTAATGTCCCTGAAGGCAAAATGAGTACCTTCCTGAGTGCCGATGCGAAAGCCGGCGACAAAATGACCTTCAAAGGACCTTTTGGTAGTTTTTATCTGCGTAATGTTGTCCGCCCTGTGGTCATGCTTGCAGGTGGTACAGGTATTGCGCCGTTTATGTCCATGTTACAAGTGCTTGAAGAAAAAGGTTCTGAACAACCTGTTCGTCTTGTATTTGGCGTAACCAATGACTTTGACATCGTGGCAAAAGACAAGCTCGATGAATTACAAAGCAAACTCCCGTGGTTCGAATACCGTACTGTGGTCGCTCACCCTGAGTCACAGCATGAACGTAAAGGCTATGTAACCAGTCATGTTGAAAAAGATTGGTTAAACAACGGCGATGTAGATATTTACCTCTGTGGTCCTGTACCGATGGTCGAAGCGGTACGTGGCTGGTTAGATACCGAAGGCGTTAAACCTGCAAACTTTTTGTTTGAAAAATTCTCAGCGAATTAAGGGAGAATAGTTTAATGTCAGAACAAGCCAGATTTAGCAATAAAGTTGTCATCGTAACCGGTGCCGCTCAAGGTATCGGTCGTGGAGTTGCACTCCAAGTGGCCCGAGAAGGCGCTCAAGTGGTATTGGCAGATCTCTCAGATTTTGTTGAAGAGACGCTGAACGATATTCAAGCCCATAATGGCGATGCCATTATTGTTAAAGCCAATCTTGAAACATTTGCAGGCGCTCAAGCAGTTGCTGCTCAAGCCATTGAAAAATATGGCCGAATTGATATTTTAATCAATAACGTTGGCGGTGCGATTTGGATGAAGCCCTTCCAAGAATTTTCAGAAGAAGAAATCATTAAGGAAGTTAATCGTTCATTATTTCCAACCCTCTGGTGCTGCCGAGCCGTGTTACCTGAAATGATTCAAAATCAGCAAGGGACAATTGTAAATGTATCTTCTATTGCAACCCGTGGTATTAACCGTGTGCCATATTCAGCGTCAAAAGGTGGGGTTAATGGCTTAACCGCTGCTCTCGCTTTTGAACATGCCAAAGATGGTATTCGAGTCAATGCCGTAGCCACAGGTGGCACAGAAGCCCCACCACGAAAAGTACCAAGAAATACCAATCCATTGTCAGATCATGAAAAACAATGGATGCAAGACGTGGTCGATCAAACCATTGACCGTACATTCTTAGGACGCTATGGCACAATTCAGGAACAAGTGAATGCCATCTTATTTTTGGCATCCGATGATTCATCTTATATGACAGGAACAGTCGTCCCTGTTGGTGGTGGAGATCAAGGTTAAACGCTATACCGTCATTGGTTTAATTCAACAGGCTCATTGACATAGTCGCATGGAGGCAAAAGCGATGGCACCCCTGTTAAAAACATTAAAAGAAGATTGGTCGATCTCAGCGACGGTTGCAGGATTTTTAGCCGTGCTGATTTCATATTCAGGCCCACTGATTATTTTTTTCCAAGCCGCACAAAAAGCTCAAGTTTCCCCAGCCATGATGATTTCATGGATTTGGGGGATTTCTATTGGTGCTGCGCTGGCGGGTATTTATCTCTCTATTAAATATAAAACCCCGGTGATTACCGCGTGGTCAGCGCCCGGTACAGCCCTTTTAGTCACCCTATTTCCGAATATTTCACTGAATGAAGCCATAGCAGCTTATATCACGTCCGCTATTGTTATTTTCTTGATTGGCATCACTGGCTATTTTGACAAACTCTTAAAATGGATTCCTCAAGATGTCGCTGCGGGAATGATGGCAGGTATTTTATTTCAGTTTGGACTTGGGCTGTTCACTGCGACAGATAGTATGCCGATCATTGTCTTTGGCATGTTATTGGTCTTTCTCATATCGAAAAGACTTTCGCCACGCTACGCGATGATTTGGGTCTTACTGACTGGTGTCATCCTGAGTTTTACATTAGGAAAAATTAATCCTGTTGATGTGAATTTTCAACTCGCTATACCGCAGTTTATTGCTCCAGTTTGGACTTGGAACTCGACTTTAAATTTGGCGATTCCCTTAATTTTAGTCAGTCTGAGTGGTCAATTCCTTCCGGGGATGGCGATCATGAAACTAAGTGGATATGACACGCCAGCTAAGCCCATTATCACTGCGACCAGTATTGCCTCGCTCGCTGTCGCATGTGTCGGCGGCATTACCATTGTTTTAGCGTCAATTACCGCAGCCATGTGTATGGGCAAAGATGCACATGAATTAAAAGAAAAACGTTATATAGCCGGTATTGCCAATGGTATTTTTTATATTTTAGGCGGCTTATTTGCAGGCAGTATTGTCATGTTATTTAGCCTATTACCTAAAGAGTTAGTCGCCGCACTTGCAGGTTTAGCGTTATTAGGTGCGATTGGAACAAACATGTCCGTTGCGATGAAAAATGAGGCCAACCGTGATGCGGCGCTAATCACTTTTTTAGCGACAGCCTCAGGTATGCATTTTTTAGGGCTAAGCTCAGTATTTTGGGGGATTTGTATCGGTGTCGCTGCACATGTCATTTTGACCAAACGAGTAGCCACACAAGCACCGATGACAACGACTCAAGATTCTAAAAGTTCATAATGTCCAAACGCATTGCCAATACAAAGAAGATGGAACACTACATCTTCTTTGTTTAATCGAAAACTCAATTTTTTGATTTTCTTGTCATTTAAACTTAAAAATTCAATATTCGAAATTAAGAGCTCTATAGGATAAAAAAGGGATCATGTTGCATCATCCCTTTTTTACTTATCTTTGAATTATTTACGTTTTTTCTTACCACTAAGTAGATCTATGGCTTGGGCATAACGTGTAGGTGCAATTCGCTGAATTAAATCAATAATTTTGGCATCATTACCAATTAAAACTCGACGTTTATTCTGCTTTACCGCATCTAAAATGACTTTTGCTGCGACTTCAGGCGGTGTTTTTAGCACTTTATTAAATGCTTTGGTTGCCCTATCTGGGTTCATCCCTAACGCACGAATACTGTCACTCATACGCGCGCTATTTGCAATATTGGTTCGAATCCCACCCGGATGCACGCAAGTTGCGCTGACTCCAGCATTTTCCAAGTCTAATTCTTGGCGTAAAGATTCAGTAAAACCTCGTACCGCAAACTTCGTTGCATTATAGGCACTTTGAGTCGGTTGAGCCGTCAAACCAAATAAGCTGGAAATATTAACTATATGTCCATCGCCACTTTGTTTTAAATACGGTAAAAATGCTTTTGTCCCATATACCACGCCCCAGAAATTAATATTCATAATCCACTCAATTTCATCATAATGCATACCTTCTACAGTACTGGCTAACGCGACACCTGCATTATTAAAGATCAAATTGACCTGGCCAAATTCAGCTTGGGTTGCAGCCGCCCATTGCTCTACAGCGGCACGATCAGACACATCTAATTGGGTCTGAATTATTTTCACACCGGTGTGCTTAATCATTTCAGCCGTTTGTGCAAGACCGTCGAGGTTGCGATCACTTAATGCTAGATGCGCACCTGATTGAGCCAGTTGAATGGCTAACTGCTGCCCAATACCTGAACCTGCTCCAGTAATGGCTGCGACTTTGTTGTTAAAATTTTTCATTGTTATTCCTATACACACTTAATCTCGTTCAGTGAACAAGCTGCATTTTCATATTATTCATAACACAAGCTTAACGAGAACTGATCTATGAATGAAATGATTTTATTTAATTGTAAAATATGAATGCTATACATAGCTCTTTAGCGTTATTGCTTCAAATCAAATTAATGTAATTCAACATGATTAGAGCAAAAATTGAAAACTTAAATGAGCCTTTTAGCTCCGGCTTTTTTTGGGATTGTAGCTCTAAATTTTTCAGCTCAAACAGCGTTTGATATTTATAAAAGTGATACAAATCCCAAATGTTATAAACAAAGCTCAACATTTATTCTATTTTTCTACACGATCCAGATTCTACATATTCAAAATCAGTATATAAAATCCACAATATATACTTATTTTTTTGTGAATATAGCCCTTGAAGACAACAAGGCTGATGCTTTGTAATTTTCCAAGTCTTGTGTATCCACCCTTTGGAAGATCAGGGATGCACATCTCTTACTATGTTCAATAGAGGTTCTAAAATGATAAAAACAACTCTTAGCCTAATCGGTTTGTCACTGGTGTCTAGCTTAGCTTTGGCTGCTGATCCATTGCATGGTACTAAATGGAAAACCATCGATGACCAAACCAAAAAACCTTTATCTGTAGTTCAATTTAATGAAACATCAAAGGGCGTTTTATCTGCAAAAATCGTTGATGTACTCACCCCGGGTGAAGCAGAAAACTGCCAAAAATGTGTAGGTAAATTCCACAATAAACCACTACTCGGTGTGCAAATCGTGAATGGTTTGAAAAATACCGGTAAAAATACCTATGACGGCGGTAAAATTACTGACCCGAAAAATGGTAAAACCTATAGTTTCAATGCCAAAATGTCGAATGACGGCAAGACCTTGAATGGTCGTGGCTATATTGGTGTATCTGCGCTTGGACGCAGCCAAACATGGATACGTGTAAACTAATCCTTTATGTACAAAGTCAAAAGCGGCTCGATTGAGTCGCTTTTTTTGTATGAAAACCAAGAATGAAATTATTCGAAAATAAAAATTAAACGGTATAACGTTTGCTTAGCCCCCATTCGGCTAATATTCGACGATAGGTTGTCGATGAGCGATCTGCTTCGAAATGCGCCTCCATACTGATATCCAGTGGCAATTCCTCTGGTTTTTGACTTTCCACCATGTCCTGATCTTCAGCAAAAATTTGTGCATTAAAATCATAGACCGCTTGTAAATCGCCAGTGGTATCAAAATTTCGAGTTAAAGGCACAAATAAACGGGTTTTATTATGCGATACAGGACAACAGGCATTTAATATTTTTAACACTCCATTTTCAGGAAAATCGATGGTTAAAATTGCAGAAAATGGCGGATAGACATCAAACGTTCTTTTCCATAAAAAATCTTCTGGCGCTAAATGTTGTAAACCATGCGGATAATTACTCACATCACTAAGATATTCTGTATGTAGTCCATAGTCCGTACGTACTGTGGAATATTTTTGTACTTTAGGATTTTCACGGTCTGCAAAGCTCTCATGATGCACCCATGCGAAATGTGCAACATCAATAAAGCCTTCGAGCTGGCGCCCACTTGAACCACCAATATCTACATAAGGTGGCAATATAGATTGGTGCTGCTCGGTATCCCACGTGTCTAAATCTGGAAAATTGGCCGTAGATTCGTCTCTGTTAAATAAACTGGTCCACACCAATCCATATTTCAATACGACTGGAAATTTAGTTAATGAAAAACGCTCTGAAATTTGTGTCAACTCAGGCTGTGCAGGAATTTTTACACACTTTCCTGCGCCGTTATAATGTAAACCATGGTATGGACAAATGATGTCTTCACCCTTGACCCAGCCTTTGGTTAATGGCACCCCTCGATGTGGACAGATATCACGAACTAAATGAATTTTTCCACTTTCAGTTTGATATAACGCCATTTTTACATCGAGTAATTGCACTTGTTGCGGTTCAGTCGAAACATCTTCTACACGTGCAACGGGATACCAATGCTGCGCCAAAATATTCCAGTCGTTGGCATCAAATGTACTGCACTGAGGTTGGGTAAATAAATTGAGTACTGGAATGGCATTCATAGTTCATCTCGAAATTTTCAATATTTCTTTAGCATTTAGCACTATTTAAATTTTGCTAAATCCTTATTTTCTAAGTCGAAATTAAAATCTAAACACATTTCTGTCTATTAGAATGATTTGCATAGATTGTTCTGTTTTTTAGAACAATAAGCATTGATCTCTGCACGATTTGATAAAGCTGGCATGAATATCGCTTAAAATGCATAACATTATAATTCGCTAATCACGCGATAGAGATTGAAGCTTGTATGTCGATTACCTTTTCTAGATTTTCTGAATATTTTATGGCGGTTGCACGGACTGGAAGTCTGCGCAAAGCTGCTGAACAACTTTTTATTTCAGTCTCAGCAGTACATCGGCAAATCGTTTTGGCAGAGGAAGAACTGGGGGTTGCCCTATTTGAACGATTACCTCAGGGCTTAAAACTGACGCTCGCGGGTGAATTACTGTATGCCGATTTATTAAAATGGCAAAAAGAATATCAACTGACACGAACTCGATTTGATGAAATCCAAGGTTTAAACCGAGGAAACATTGAAATGGGTTTTATTGCGGCTTTGAATGATAGCTTTGTTGTCGACTGTATTCAAAAGATGGCTGAAACTTATCCGTGGATCAACCTCAACATCAGCATGAATAGCAGTGAAGATATTTCCAGAAAAATCGTTGATGCAGAATTAGATTTTGGCATTATTTTAAATCCTAAAAGCCATAGCCAATTAGAGATTTTATCCTTTATAGAAATTCCGTTGGGCTTTGTGATGTCGCCGCATCATACCCTGGGTGGAATGGATAAAATTTATCTTTCAGATACGTTAAATGAACGGCATATTTTGCCGAGTGATCCACTCATTATTAGTGAATATGTACAGACTTTATATAAACATCATAAGTTTAGTCCGATTCAAAAGATCGAATGTAATGACATTAGAATGATACTGTCATTGATTCAACAACAATTAGGCATCAGTTTGATGTCATATATGGATGCTTTGCCATTGCTTGAGAATAATAAGATTATTTTTAAACCGATCCGTGAAAAAGGTTTGCACAGTTTGACCATTGCTTTATGTGTCGCATCGAAGCGCCAAACTTCTCGAATTTCTCAGATCATGATTAATCATTTGGTGGAAAAAATGGAAGAAATTAAAATCAATTTAAAATCCATGACCCCCTAAAACCAATATTTTGGCGTTGTAATAGCAAATAATTATTTAAAAAAAAGCCAGTGCGAATAACCCGTACTGGCTGTTGAAAGCTAAAGTTTTATTAGTTTATTTTTTTAATCCAATGGATTGCCTACAATATTACTAATGATGCCTTTCATAATATGATTGCCTTGTTCTTTACGCAGTTCTGCATACCATTCGCGCGTCACACTTTCATCTTTCATATGCGTCACATCACAACGTTTACGCGCTCGCAGAACCAATTCATTAGCACGTTCATTACGTTTATTTTGATAACGACGCAATGAATCTTGTAAGCCCAAAGTATTGATTTGCAAAGAACGAGCTAAATAAATTGCATCTTCCATTGCTTGGCAACCACCTTGTCCAATATCAGGCGTTGTGCTGTGTGCTGCATCACCCACAATCACCACGCGACCTTTGTAGAAATCTGCAAAAGGTTCAATATCATGAATTTCTACCCGATTGGTTTTTTGGGCATCTACGGCATCAATCAACTTTTGAACCGGTTCACACCAACCTTTAAAGTATTCTTTAAATAAGGCCTTATATTGTGTGCGGTCATTTTCTAAGCCTGCTGCTAAAGGGACATCAAAGAAGAAATAGAATCGGTTGTCGGCAACGGGCATCAGCGAAACACGTTTACCTTCTCCTACAAATGTCGTCCATTGATCTGCCGCAGCAAATTCTTCTGAAATGTCGACTAAACCATTCCAATTGACGTAACCTGCATAGCGGCGCTCAACTTGTTCCCCCAATACATACGCCCGTGTCAATGAATGTGTACCATCGGCGCCAACCAATAAATCAGCCAGAACCTCACTTCCGTCAGCAAAACGCGTGATCACTTGATCGTCTTGTTCTGAGAAGCTCACCATTTTTTTGCCTAGATGAATATTCTCACGACCAAATTCATCCATAAGCATATTTTGTAAGTCAGCACGTGAAACGGGATAAGGTCGCTGTCCAACTTCTTCGATTAAAGGAAACAGACTAAACTGCGTCATAACATCGCCCGTTAAGCCATCAATATAGGCTAAGTGATCCATCTTGCCACCGAGCTTTTCGACTTGTTCGGTTAGCCCCAAATAGTTCAAACATTTGACACCGTTAGACCATAAAGAAATAGCGGCTCCAACAGGTAAAATTTGTTCTGCCTGTTCATAGATGGTTACTTGGTGTCCAAATTTTTTCAAAGCGATCCCTGTCGTTAGGCCCGCCATACCTGCACCAATAATTGTAATGTCCATCTATAACTCCCCTGTGTTTTTTTAAATATCTTTCTCCTAAAAAGCGAAAAGCATGCCATTTTTTCAAACAAGCAATAAAAAATTCTAAAGTTGGCACACGCTGTGCTTCTAAACACGTGTAAATGCTTGTTTTTATCAAATGTTAAATTTTTAACACTGAAAACAAAATGCATATGTTTTAAATGAAAATAGTGAATGGATTTTATATATGGCGACTTTACTCGCACCAAGTTTTGATATTCCTGCACAATTACAGACACTTACAAATTTAGCAGATGACCGTATTGGTGCAAAAATACTTGAATGTTCAGATGATTTTTTTGCAGAAGCAAAACGCATGTTGCAATTTAATGGACCAATCTTTGTCGAAGATAAATTTGATGATCATGGCAAATGGATGGATGGTTGGGAAACGCGTCGTAAACGCCATGCAGGTTATGATTGGGCAATTATCCAACTCGGTGTCGCTGGTCGAATTCAAGCCTTAGATATTGATACAACATTCTTTACAGGGAATTATCCAGCTTCCGCATCAGTTGAAGCCTGCTTTGCTCCGAATGGCGAGCTAGCACAGGCAGCATGGGTTAATATCTTAGGCAATACCGTATTGGGCCCGAGCCAACACCATATATTGGACGTCTCAAATGATCAGGTTTTTACCCATGTACGTTTAAATATATATCCAGACGGTGGTATTGCACGATTTAAAGTCTATGGTGAAGTTCAGGTTCAAATTCAAGACGGTACGAGCACATTAGACCTCGTTGCGCTAGAAAATGGTGGACGTGTTATTGCTTATAGTGATGCTCATTTTGGACATCCACGAAACTTAATTAACCCTGGCCGTGGCATCAATATGGGAGATGGTTGGGAAACTAAACGTCGCCGTGCACCAGGTTTTGACTGGTGTATTTTGTCTTTGGGTCAATCTGGTGCAATAGAGAAAATTGATATTGATACTGCCCATTTTAAAGGCAACTTCCCTGCGCAGGTTTCTATACAAGCGATCTATGTAGAAGATGCCACTGACCCACAACTGATTCCGCAAAGTATGTTCTGGCCTTTTTTACTCGATGCACAAGACATGCAGATGGATCATATTCATAGCTTTGTCAGTGAGATTTTAAAGCATGAAAAAATATCGCATATCCGCATCAATATGATTCCTGACGGGGGGATTAGTCGCATACGGTTATGGGGAAAAATACATCCTTAATTAAAAGTGTAAATAAAATAGGAAGCCTTCGTGCTTCCTATGTGTATGGTTTCAATTTTTTTTAATTAAATGCCCTATAAGATATCTAAACATGACACACAGCATAAAAATACAAGCTCTGAGTATTGAAGGCTTTGCACCTTTTGGAGAGGTCATTTGCACGACTGGACATGATTTTTTCCACATCAATGACGCACATACAGAGCGATACCATGCCCTCGTGGAAACAGAAATTTCAGGTGATGCGGTTGCTGGAATTAGCCTCTTTAGAAATATCAAAACCACTGAATTGCCTTTTACGATTTCGATGTTAGAGCGTCATCCCAACGGCTCGCAAGCTTTTATTCCAATGCAAGCACAGGCTTTTTTAGTGGTTGTTGCACCTGCGTTAGATGATCACAGTCCCGATCTTACACAGCTATGTGCTTTCATCACTGATGGTAGCCAAGGAGTCAATTATCGTGCAGGAACATGGCATCATCCTCTCCTAACACTCGAAGCACCGAGTAGCTTTGCCGTCATCGATCGTATTGGCGCTGGGCATAATTGTGATGTGTTCCAGTTCCCAATGCCTATTCACATTTCAAACTAATTGTTTATTTTTAGCTTAAATACTTAGAGTTCAATAGACTAAAAATCACTTAACAATTGTTAGTAAATACCTTATTTCATGTCTTGGTATTAATTTGTTTAAATATTACGCAATAAAAAGCCCTCAATTTAGAGGGCTTTTTTAAACTATAAAGTTTTTATTTTATGAATCATCGTGAGGTTTAAGACTTAAAATCTGCCATGATTAATGTTGCACATCTATCGCCATGCTTGGTTTTTTAACCTGATCTTTGCTCATAGTCACTTCTTTATTTTTAAATAAATTTAAATGATTGAATACAATATTTAAAATAATCGCCATCAAACAAGTTGAACTGATACCTGAATGAAAGAGTGTTTGCACCCATTTCGGGAAGTTTGCGTAGAACGAATGATCGATAATTGGAATCATCCCTGCTGCAATCGCAGTCGCAACAATGATGAGGTTCTTTTGCTCGTTATAGTCAATTTTCGCCAAGGTACGAATACCACTTGCCGCAACCGTTCCAAACAAAACTAAACCAGCACCACCTAATACAGGGACTGGAATCGCTGCAATCAGTCGCCCCATAATTGGTAGAACGCCTAATACAACTAAAATCATTCCACCCGCTGCGACAACAAAGCGACTTTTCACGCCTGTAATCGCTACTAAACCGACATTTTGTGCAAAAGCACTTTGCATGAATGAACCGAAAATTGGCGCTGCTGCACTAGATAGCATATCTGCACGTAAGCCATTGGTAATACGCTCAGCATCCACTTTAGTACCAACAATTTCCCCAACGGCAATAATGTCTGCCGTCGTTTCAGTCATAATGACTAAAGTCACGATCAGCATGGCAATAATGGCACTTAACTCAAAAGTTGGCATACCGAAAGCAAAGAAGCTTGGAAATTGAATCCAGTTACCATTTGCAACTTTAGAAAAATCGCCAAAGCCAAAGGCATAAGCGAGCACTGTACCAAAGACGATGGCTAACAAAATAGATAAACGTCGAATGGTTGCATTACGGGTTAAATTCAACGCAATCACAATACCCAAAGTTAAAAATGCCAAACTGATGTTCTCAGCACTTCCCCAGTCTGATGCTTTATTGTTCCCCCCCATCATCCAGCGTACCGCTACAGGAAGCAATGAAAGACCAATCACGGTGATCACACAGCCTGTCACAATCGGTGGGAAAAAACGAATAATTTTTGAAAAATAAGGTGCTAGGAAAAAGCCAATTAGGGATGCAACAATCACCGCGCCATAAACAGCAGAAAGCCCACCGCCTGCGGTTACTATGGCAATCATCGTCGCCACACCTGCAAATGAAACACCTTGTACTAAGGGTAATTTTGCACCGATATATTTCACACCTACGGTTTGTAGTATGGTCGCCAAGCCACCGACAAAAAGCGCCGCCGCAATCAATAAACCGATTTGCGCAGGTTCAAGTCCCGCGGCTGTACCAATAATCAATGGCGGAGCGATAATACCGCCATACATGGTTAATACATGCTGTAAACCATAGGCAAGGCTTTTCCCTGCGCCTAAATATTCATGTTCTGGTGAATCTGTTTTATCTTGTTCTGTCATTTTTATATCCCCTATTTTTTAACTTTGCTCTTAGCTGCCACGATACGTTGAATATGCAAATGGACTGATGAGTAAAGGAATATGAAAATGCTGCGAGGCATCTTTTACATAAAAATGAATCACAGCTTTTGGAAAAAAGGTTTCGGTATTTAACGTCTGAAAATATTCAGCAGTCGCAAATTCAAGGCTATACGCACCTGCTGTAAATTCCTTGAGTGCAAAATCATTAACGCGGCCATCAGCATTGGTTTGGGCTGAACCCAACAACTTACCTTCAGCATTAAATAATTGAATGCTGACGTTCGCTGCAGGTTTGCCTAGATTGGTGTCTAAAATATGTGAGCTAATCATGCGCTAAGCTCCTGTTTTAATCTTAATAAGGCAATTTCAGCCAGTTGATGATGGACAATTCTTTTTTCTGTTTCAGGATCATTCAATAATCGATATTTCAGCGCCTGTAGTACATCTTCACTACTGAGGCCTGAAGCTTTGATTAAAAAGAGATAACCGTACTTTTTCTCATACGCGATATTGCCTTTCAGCAATGCAAATTGAGTTTCTTCATCTGCTGAAATTTCAGACTGTTCTTGATTTGAAAATTGTTGTTCCAAACTACTTAATTCAGCCTGCGCCTTTTTTTCACCAATTCGTGGATGGTTATCCAAAGCATTTTTGATTTCATCCCAAGTCCAAGCATTTGCAGCTTTTACTGCTTGCTCTGTGATTTGCGTGACAGAGGTATAAGGACGCTGCGCTACAATATGTTCTGCCCAGCCTTCAATTTGCACACAGTGCTTTAAAAAAGTTTTTACATCTGCTTCGGATGCTTTATTAAATTCAACAAGTTGCACTATAAAATCGCCTAAAATTATTGAATGATTGTTCAAATTTAGTTTTGCAATATCAGTGCCAACCTAGGTCTATGATGTCAGTTACCTAAGTACAGGCCTAAAAAAAGAGGAGCTAAGCTCCTCTTTATCCGAATATTTTTTTATTAGACTGCATGATGTGTATACCAATGTTCCGCGATATCACCACGACGACAGATCCAGACTTTTTCATGTGATTGCACATAATCTAAGAATCGTTGTAGTGCTTTAAAACGGCCTGGTCGCCCTAAAATACGACAATGCATCCCAATCGATAACATTTTTGGCGCGCTTTCACCTTCTGCATATAGCACATCAAAAGCATCTTTAAGATATTGATAAAATTGTTCACCACTGTTGAAACCACCAGGCGAACAAAACTTCATATCATTGCTTTCGAGTGTATAAGGAATAATTAAATGTGGACGGGTTTGACCATTTTCATTTGTCAAACGACTCCAAAAAGGTAAATCATCACCATAGTGATCACAGTCATATTTAATTTGCGGAAATTCAGCCAATAGCTGACGTGTGTTGGGACTGTCACGCCCTGTGTACCAACCAATAGGCGTCTTTCCAAATAATGCTTCAAGCACACTAATTGCCTGATCCATGTGCTGACGTTCCAACTCTATCGGCATATCCTGATAATGTAACCAGCGTTGACCATGTGAAACGACATCATAATTGGTTTGTTTGATCGCATCGACAATATAAGGATTGCGTGCTAAAGCCATACCAACGCCAAAGACCGTCATGGGTAAATCACGTTTTTTAAATTCTTCATGAATCCGCCAAAAACCGGCTCTGGAGCCATATTCATACATCGAGTCCATCGACATATGTTTGGCAGGAAAACTGGCCGCTCCAATAATATCGGATAAGAATTGTTCTGATCCTGCATCCCCATGTTCGATGTGGTTTTCTCCACCTTCTTCATAGTTCAACACGAACTGCACTGCGATACGTGCCTGATTAGGCCATACGACTTGAGGTACATCGCCATGATATCCAATTAGGTCTCTGGAATAATCCTGTTGTTGGATCTGGTCAATTAAGTCTTGTCCACGTAAGTAGCCTGTAGTCACTTCAACTTCCTAATTTGTTATATCAAACAGTAAAAAAATTAGGTAGAAGCAAGCAAATTATGCGCCAATGTCATAGATGGCTAAATAGCTTTTCATATCAGAGACCATTACCTTTTTTTAAAATATTGAATGGTTGCCCTGAATCATCTGCAATGATTGAAATTTGCCAAATTTCATCTATTTCTGGAAAATTCTGATGCAGTTGATCAATGAAATAGTAATAACCCGGTGTATTTTCGGCAATATAAATGATTGTATTTGAACACAATATATAGAGCTGAATCTCATCAATGGTTCCAAGATCTTGGCGTACGACATCTATACTTTGAATATCTTTCCATAATATAGTTTTAGTGCTTATTTCAGGCCCAGTTATAGTGTATGTGAAACCATCATTAAAATATTCAAAATCACCTTTATCCTGTCTTAGAATTTCAAATTCGTTTGTTTTATTTTTTATATCTTGTTTTAAATCAATTGAATCTACAAACCAAATATGAGGATGACAAATTATTGCATTCCAAATAATAAAAATACAAAGTGTAAAAAACCATATATTAGCTGTAATTACTATCGTAAGCACTGCCAATATAAATAAGATAAAACCCAAATTTAGGTTTAAAAATAATATAGTTGAAGTTCTTATTGGTAGTTGTACTTTCATTGGCAACTGCTTGAATAAAATATTACCATCATTCAATTTTTCGTTATATTTAAAGTAAAAACAAATTGCCAGTATTAAGAATGACATTAAACTAATGAATGTAAAATGTTTTTCCCATATTTGCCAATTAGATAAAAAATATATAAAAATGACCATAAATATTAGATTTCTTTCATAAGTCATTTTTCACTCAGCTCCAAGTTATAAATTCCAGCAATTAGATTGAATCTTAATGCTAGTCTTTTGCCTCGATTGCGATATCGCTCAGCAAGAATTTTGAAGGTTTTCAAACTGCCAAATACATGCTCAATTCCAATTCTTCTTTTATTGATTTCCTGATTATAGATTTTTAGTTCGG
>NZ_VPEJ01000028.1:0-26026 GCF_013417245.1 Acinetobacter sp. YH16042 | reverse complement strand
ATAAAATGATAAAAAATGCCAAATGATAGATTTTGTCCCGAATTCACATGGTGGGGAATTAGCACTAAACTTAATGTAAGCATAATTTAAAAAACAAATGTATATTAATGCATTATCCGAGGCAAAAAATGACAACTACAAGTTACAAGCCTGAGTGGATTCGGGAAGATTTTATTGATTTTATTGCAGAAAAATTTGATGCAATTTGGGCCTACAAACGTGTAAAAGCACAATTAGTCAAATCACGTTGTGTGGGGATCGGGTTTTATGAACTGAGTTTTTTAGCGAATCAAAATTTTAAAGCAGCAAACTATCGACCAGGCCAATGTGTTCTGGTGACAGTTGTCAAAGATGGTGTACGTCATCAACGTAGCTATAGCATCGTCGAAATCAATACATCAGGTCATGTGGTGATTGCCGTCAAACAACAAGGCAAAGTGTCCAACTGCCTGACGCAATTAAAAACAGGTGATGTTGTTGAATTATCCCAACCGCAAGGTGTGTTTGGTCTAAAGCTAAATTCGGATCGCCCAATTTTACTGCTTGCTTCAGGGAGTGGTATTACCTCAATCATGGCTTTGTTTAAACAAGCCATTCAGCTTGGACGTACAGTTGACCTGATTTATTTCAATCGAGATGATGCGTATTTGGATGAATTGATTCAACTGGCGAAGCAATCTAACCATGCACATTTACATGCGATTAATACGCTGAAAACCAAATTGCATATCACACCAGAGGTGCTAAATCACATGGTCCCTGATTTTAAGCAGCGATATTGCTATGCCTGTGGTGCAGCGCCAATGATGCAAAGCATTGAGCAACTGTATCGTGAGTTCAAGCTTTCAGAGTATTTAAATACTGAATATTTTCAAATGATTGCTGATGATTCAGTACCTGCTCAACCTGTCACTTTTAGTTTAGCCCAGCAAGATTTTTTGGCAGAGGGTAATTTACTAGAAAGTGCTGAAAAAGCTGGTTTAAAACCTGCGCATGGCTGTCGGATGGGTATTTGTAATACCTGTTCGTGTACCAAATTACAGGGTTCAGTGAAAAACTTACTCACTGGCGAAATTGATCATGCGAATAACACACAAATCAAATTATGTGTCTCTCAGGCAATTTCACCTGTACGCATTCAACTCTAACCCAAGCCGCATAAAAACAAATCAGGGGTATCATCATGAATCAATCGATATATATTAGTTCGAATAGTAAGTCACGTTATTTATCACCCGAACAAACTGCTGAATTTGGCGAAAAAGTTGAGCAAATACGACGTGAAATCATGCAGAGTGTAGGTGAAAAAGATGCAGCGTATATTTATAAAATTCGCAATTTTGTCCGTTATAGCGAGATCGCATCTCGTGGCATGTTGATGTTTGCAGGTTGGATTCCACCAGTGTGGTTACTGGGTACGGGTTTATTGGGTATTTCTAAAATCGTAGAGAACATGGAACTCGGACACAATGTGATGCATGGTCAGTTTGATTGGTTAAATGACCCAAGCTTAAATGGTGCTAATTATGATTGGGATACCATCGCCACGGGCCAAGACTGGAAATATACCCATAACTATGTGCATCACACCTATACCAATATTGTCGGTATGGACCATGATGTCGGTTATGGCTTAATCCGTGTGAGTGAATCGCAAAAGTGGGAGCCACGTTTCCTTTTTAATATTCCACTGGCTGCCCAACTCATGGTTTTCTTTGAGTGGTATGTCGGTATCCAACGTTTACATTTAGAAGATGTTATTGCGTATAAAACCAAAACTTGGAAAGATGTATGGCATGAAGCAGCCGATGTGCGTCAGAAAATTAAGCGCCAAGTGATTAAAGATTATGTATTTTTCCCGCTTATTGCAGGTCCCAATGCGATTCCTGTATTTGCAGGAAATGCTGTAGCCAACGTGATTCGTAGCTTATGGGCTTCCGCTGTCATCTTTAATGGCCATTTTACTGAAGATGCGGAAAACTTCGAAATGGACAATACCGAAAATGAAACTCGAGCAGAGTGGTATCTCCGTCAAATTCGTGGCTCAAGTAATTTTAGTGGAACACAATGGTTGCATATACTCAGTGGTAATTTAAGTCACCAAATTGAACACCATTTATTTCCAGATATGCCTGCGAATCGCTATGCAGAAGCCGCACCTAAAATTAAAGCACTCTGTGAGGAATATGGTATTCACTACAATGAAGCAAGTTTTATCAAACAGTTTGCCAGCGTTTGGGTTCGCCTCGCGAAATGCTCAGTGCCGAATGACTGGCGTGCCGAGCTCAAGGAACGTTCATCTTCACTTCAGCAGCATGTTAAACAAAAAATCATGAAGAAAATCGGGCGTTAAAACACAGTATTGTTTAGCAATATTGTCCTAAGAGATCTTAAATTAGAAGCTGAAGCTACGTATTAACATCAGAAACGTAATTTGATTCAAATAAAAGAACGATACACGGTAATGTCATCCGCAACTGTTTGAGACAGGACTACTTCTCATCAAAAATGTTTTTGCGATACTTTGAATAATTTGACGCTAGTGAACGAGTTTAGTCGGTGAGGTGCATTGCACCGCAAGATGGTTTCCTTGCGAAGCTTTGCTTCTCATTTTGCCTAATGAGAAACATCGTTTCGTAAGAGTACCTCCAGCCGAAGGCTAATCTCTTTATCTAAACCCTAGATGTAAGACTCCGTCGAATAGACTGAAAAAGCATTTTAAAAATGCGAAATTACTTTTACGTGCGTAATATCAGTTAAATAAGAACGATTTCTAAAGCAGTAAATTCGCCAAAGTAGCTTTCATCTACTTTGGTAATTTTAGATATTTCTAAAAAAATAAGAGCTATTCTACGAATTGCACGCTACTCTGAATGCCACAAGATTCTACAAAATATGCATCATGTGAAACGAGGATCACTGCACCTGTATAATGCTGAATGGCTTGAGCCAATAACATTCTAGACTCTATATCTAAATGGTTTTCAGGTTCATCTAACAATAAAAGCTCAATATTCGGTGTTAAATAATTTAAGCCCAATAAGGTCACTTTTAAACGCTCACCACCACTTAAACAGTGAAATGGCAGTTCCGCTTTTTGACCACGGATTCTAAGTTGACCGAGTTGATTACGCCATTCCGTTGATGAAACCTCATGATTAAACTTTGCTAGATTGTCTAAAACACTCAATTCAGGTGATAAATCATTCAAGTTTTGGTCTAAATACAGGGTATGCACAGACAAAAATAATTCATGGTTAGACTGTGATGTGGTCTGACTCAAATACTTTAGAAATGTAGATTTACCAATACCATTTTTTCCTTTTAAATGAATTTTTTCACCTGCCTGTAAGGCCAAATCGAAAGGAAGGTGCTGAGATGTTTTGCGATGAAAATGTTTAACTCTTAAAATTTCTCCTGTTTTTTCAGCGTGATGTTGAAAAACGAATTTCTGCTCTTTGACATGCTCAAGTTGTTGCTGTGACTGAATCAGTTGAGATCTCTTTTCTTCCAATTGCTTCTGCTGTTGCGTTTGAACTGAAGCGAGGCTTTGACCGGCTTGTTCCTTTTTTAAATCGAGTAACACTTTGGCTTGGGTGCTTGACTTGCGTAGGACACGCCCTTGTTGTTCTCGTTTTTGCGCTTTCATCTGTGTTTCGTGTTGCTGTAATTTGAGTTGTTTTAACTCACGCTGATGCTGTAAAGCATTACGCTGTAAGGCTTTATTTTGCAGATCATTTTGTTGAAAGTAGTCTTCATAGTTACCAGTAACATGTGTGAGTCCAAACTCATTTAAAGCATAGATATGCTCTACATGTTGCAGTAACTCTCGATCATGACTGACAACAAATGCACCGGCAGGATGGTTTTTTAAGCGATCGATGAGCCAGAAACGTGAAGATGCATCTAAATGGTTACTTGGTTCATCCAAAAGTAAATAATGGTCAGTTTTTAAAAATAATGCACACAATGCCAATTTGGTTTTTTGCCCCTCACTTAGCTGAGCGACAGGGAAATTTAAATCTGTTGGAAGTGAAGCCTGCTTAAGTTGTTGCTGCCATAGTGCAGGACGGTGCCATTGGTTTTCAGTCAGCTCAAAGTCTTCAAAACTGGCATTGCCTATTTCGATACGTTGAAATGCGCTATATAAATCTTCCACACCGAGTGCAGAAGCAATCGTGTCAGCTTCTAGTCGAGAAAATTGTGATAAATAGGCATGTGGTACATTCCATGAAATTTCACCTTCATAGGGGAGATCTTTCAGATTTTGCTCATATAAGATTTTAAGGATGCAAGATTTTCCTAAACCATTGCGACCAATACATGCCGAAAGCTGCTGTTGATTGAGGTTAAATTTCAGGTTTTTAAAAAGTGTTTTAGAGGGAAATTCCAAGCTTAATTGGGAAATTGTACAAGCTGTTTGAGTCATAGATGCACCTTGCAATAGCAAAGATGCGCAATACAAATAACTAATTTTATTTTATAAAAAAGACAATATTTGAGAAAATGCAGTCAAAGTCATTAGCCATGTGTTTGCACATCAAAAAAATGGATTTGATGATCAAAAAAACAGGGCTTACTTCATTGGCAAATACTCGAATTAAAAAATAAATGGAAAAAAGCTTGAGACAGCCTAATGTTGTGCATTCTAGTAAATGTTGATTTATTAATCAACACATCAAATTTTTAAAATAGGTCTCAATTATTGACAGTAGAGTTATTTAATACGACAAAATAGCAAAAAACTATTGTCAAACCGATGAATACAGCGTATTTTAATTTTCATACAGATACTTTTTGATGAAATCAAGATGTTAAAGCAACCTTTAATCTCAAACGCATATTATTACTTCTGGCAGTTTAGATAATTGCCTGAACGCGTTCGGGCATGAAAAAGGTTGCCCACCAAGTTTATACCTGATCGGCAACCCTGATCAGGTTTTTTTATGTCTTGATTTTTATAATATTTTGGAGAAATCTCATGTTTACAGTAAAAAATTCATATTTTAGCAACGGTTATTGGTTTTACTTTAGTCAGTCTATGTCTAAAGCCTTGAAGTCCCAAAGTCCCATAACGCTCAGATAAAAGATCGGACTGTTTGTGTACACAGTCCAAAGGAATAGAACCAATGAATGCGCTAAATACAGCTTTACAACAAACTCAAAATTCAGAAATTCAACAGAAATCTACGCAGTCGAAAGAAATACTTTTGAGCTTGCCTCATCAACTGAAACAACAATTACCTTTATCTGCTCAATCAGCGGAACAAATTGCTGCACATCGTGTAACGATTCAAAATATTTTGACGGGTCAAGATCCGCGTCTAATGATTATTACAGGCCCATGTTCAATTCATGATCCAATTGCTGCTTTGGAATATGCCGAAAAATTAAAACAATTACAGACACAAGTTTCAGATCAAATTTTTCTTGTGATGCGCGCATACATTGAGAAACCACGAACTACAGTGGGCTGGAAAGGTTATATGTATGACCCAAGTTTAGATGGCTCATCTAATATGCAGTTGGGCTTAGAAAAATCACGTGAGCTGTACTTACAAATTATTGAAATGGGTTTGCCAATTGCCTCTGAAATTTTAAGCCCAATGGCGACAGGTTATTTTGATGACCTATTGGCGTGGGGTGCAATCGGTGCGCGTACCAGCGAATCACAAATTCATCGTGAAATCTCGAGTCATATGCCATACAGCATCGGTTTCAAAAACGGTACAGATGGCTCAATCCAAATTGCTCTAGATGCTATTCAATCTGCTTCGCATCCACACCAGTTTTTAGGTATGAGTCAAACTGGCTTACCGTGTGTTTTAGAATCTGTTGGCAACCCGCAAGCACATTTGATTTTACGTGGCTCCAATACAGGTCCAAATTATAGTTTGGCTGAAATAGACAAAATTCGCAGTAAAGTAAAAGGCGATTTACCAGCTTTAGTGATCGATTGTAGTCATGGTAATAGCCATAAAGACCCAATGAAGCAACCTGAAGTATTACGCACAATTGTTGCGGAGCGTGAGCATACCCAAGTGCGTGGTGTGATGTTGGAAAGTCATTTAGTGGATGGTAATCAAAAAATTAGTTGTGACATGACTTATGGTCAATCTATAACAGATGGATGCTTAGGTTGGGATAAGACCATTGCTTTGATTCAACAGGTTACGAATGAACTTCGTGCATCACAAATTAAACGTAGTGCTTAACAATCCAGAGCATACTCAGTCTGAATTGATTTACCCCAAAGCCTTAGAACATTGATTGTTCTAAGGCTTTTATTTTGAAAAATCCTTTGTTGCTTACTTCAATATAAAAATTGAAATATGGCCTATATTTTAAAATATATACTGATAATTCAGTGTTTTATGTTTGAGTGAATCAAATTTTTTATGCACAATAATGTCTAAGCTCAATACAGCGCCAGAAATAATGACAATCTGTGCTTGGGTGTTTGAAATTTTATATTGGGGAAGTTGATGTACACTGCTGAATTGCTGGAAGAAGCACGCCGTTTTATGTTCCACATGTTAACCAAAGTGGTTGAATATGGTGGTTCTGATTTATTTATTACGGCAGATTTTCCACCAAGTATTAAACATCAAGGCATGATGAAACCCTTTGGGCAGCAAGAACTTGATGCTGAGAAAACAAAGCTTTTCGCCTATAGTTTGATGAATGAGAAGCAGCGCAAAGAGTTTGAAACAGAACTAGAATGTAACTTTGCGATTAGTGTGCCAAACGTTTCGCGTTTTCGTGTCAATGTATTTCAGCAACAGTTACATGTGGGTATGGTCATTCGTACCATTACGGCAGAAATTCCAAATTTTGAAAAGCTTAAATTACCGGCTTCGCTTAAGCACGTGATTATGGAAAAACGTGGTCTAGTTTTAGTGGTTGGAGGTACAGGTTCAGGAAAATCAACCTCTTTAGCGGCGCTGATTGATTATCGAAATGAAAACAGCGCAGGGCATATCATCACTGTTGAAGACCCAGTGGAATATGTGCATAAGCATAAAAAATCAATGATTACGCATCGTGAAGTCGGTGTAGACAGTCATTCGTGGCATAACGCTTTAAAAAATACCTTGCGACAAGCACCAGACGTGATTTTAATTGGTGAAATTCGTGACACCGAGACTATGGAACATGCAATTGCCTTTGCTGAAACAGGACATTTATGTTTAGGTACGCTACATTCAAATAACGCCAATCAAACCCTAGATCGAATCATTAACTTCTTCCCAGAAGAGCGAAGAAATCAATTGCTTATGGATTTATCGAGCAATATGAAAGCGATTGTTTCGCAGCGTTTAATCCGGACTGAAGATGGTAAAGGACGCCGTGCAGCCGTTGAAATTATGTTAAATACGCCGCTCATTTCAGATTTGATTTTGAAAGGTGAGTTTCATGAACTAAAAGCGATTATGGCAAAATCTCGTGAACTTGGGATGCAAACTTTCGACCAAGCTTTATTTGATTTATATAATGACGGCGCTATTTCTTATGAAGAAGCTTTAAGAAATGCCGATTCAACTAATGAATTACGTTTGCAAATTAAACTGAAAAGTTCACGTGCAAATGGTACTTCAGCGGCTGCGCAATCTTTTAGTATGGTTGAAGAAAAGAAAGAAGAACCTGAAAGTACCGAAGCTTCGGAAGAAATATAAGCTGGATATTTATGCAAATGGTATATAAGCCAATTCAGCTATCATATTGAAATAAAAAAATCAGCCTGAGGGCTGATTTTTTTGATATTAGAAATATTTACAGACCAGCTTCGTATTGCTCGCTTGTCAACAAAGCATCTACATCAGCCATATTGTCTGGTTTAATTTTATAAATCCAACCTTTGCTATAAGGTGCATCATTTACAAAATCAGGATCATCTTCAAGGTCCGGATTGACTTCAACAACCACACCAGAAACTGGAGCATGAATATCAGAAGCAGTTTTTACCGACTCAACCACACCCGCTTGTTCGCCAGCTGTGATATGTTGACCCACATCTGGTGCTTCAACATAAACTAAATCACCCAATGCGTCTTGTGCATGATCAGAAATGCCTGTAACAACAAGGTCACCTTCAATTCGCACCCATTCATGTGTACTTGCGTACTTTAAATCTGAAGGATGATTCATTGATAACTCCTTAAATCCATTAAATTCATTTTTGGCATGAGTTATACATGCTTTTTACGTAAAACAAAAGACTTATAAGTACGGATCTTTACGCCAATTGCTTGGGCTACGACCACTCCAGCGTTTAAATGCACGGCTGAAATTGGCAACATCGCTATAGCCCAATTCATCAGCAATTTGCTCTAAGGTAAAGTCAGTCCGTGATAGAAGCGAAGTAGCATGGCGGTAGCGAACTTCGTCGACCAAAGTTGAAAATGAAGTCCCTTCAGCAGCAAGTTGGCGTTTAAGGGTTCGATCGGACATGTGTAGCCGTTCAGCAACACTTTCGATACTTAAATAGTGCTGCTCGGAGTTGGTTAAAATGTCACGAACGCGCATGGCAATACGGTGGCGTTCGCCCAAAGCGGAGAGTTCAGCTTCACATTGATTAATCGCGATTTGACTGGCAATCGGGTCTGCATGGACCAATTTATTGGTTAAATATTGCTTATCAAAACTGAGTAATAGGTGTGGCTGATCAAATCTAAATTGGTGCCGTGGATATTTGGCAATAAACCGCTCAAAACCTTCAGGTTGAGGGAAATCAAAATCAATTTCACCAGCAGAATAATCCACACCTGTAATTGCTTTGCCCATGCTGATCATACCAAAAATTAAGGCAATCGAAATCTCAGTACGTAAAGGCTCAATCGTAACGTCGGTTTGTAGTTGAACAGTCGCTTTGGTTCCAAAAGTCGAGAAAAAAAGCTGTAAAAAGGGCATGCGTAGCTGAATAAAACGGTTTGCCAAGACTAAGGCATCGGTTATGTCCTTCGCCGTCATGATGGCATAGCCAATAAAACCATGAATAGAGATGCGCATTTGGTTGCCCAAATGAAAACCTAAAGTGGGCTCACCAGTTAAACGTAGTGCGTGCTCTACCAATTGATTGGCGATGGGTGTTGGAATACGGAAATCTGGTTCAGCCAATTGTTCGCTGTTTAATCCGAATGGACTAAATAATGTTTCTGCAGTGTAGCCCCATCGAGAGACCACATCTAAAAGGAGCAATCCATACACTCCGGGAATACCCTGATCCTGACGGGAATTAATTGTTTTCATAGCGTTCCGTTGCAATGCGGGTTTTTCTTCTGTTCAAGGTTATATTGGCATGATTCCGTGTTGTATCCCACAAAAATTGTTGGACAAACTGACTAGGCTCAACTATTTATAGCGGCCTACCTTAGCGTTGTAAAGTAGGCCGTTAAGGATTAATTCGGTTTAAAATCTTTGGAAAAGACCACAATTTTGGTCGTAGACATATAAAGAACGTCATTGTGCTGATTAAGCGCTTGCGTAACATAGGTCACAATGCCGCGGTCTGTCTTACTTTTCGACGGAGTAATTGCAGATATTTCAACTTCTACACGAATTTTATCTCCCGGACGTGTTGGGCATGGCCAACGCAGACTTGACTCAGAGCCAATTAAGCCATAAGCCACAGGGAAACATTCAGTCCATAAGCGCATCGTTACAGCAGCGGTATGCCAACCACTTGCCGCTAATCCTTGAAAGATCGGGTGCTGTTGGGCTTTGACTTCATCTGTATGAAATTCCTGAGGATCATAAGCGTTGGCAAATTGCTTGATTTCTTCAACAGTCATTTCATATTCATGACTGCTAAAGTGATCACCAACTTTAAGGTCTTCCAGATACAGCATTTTCATCTTCCTTTGATTCTACTTTATGTTGTTCTATTAAAAATCCACCGGTTTGACGCTGCCACAAGTGTGCATAAATACCATTCAAAGCAACAAGCTCTTCGTGGGTGCCTTGCTCAGCAATACGTCCTTGATCCAAGACAATCAAGCGATCCATTTGCGCAATGGTTGAAAGTCGATGCGCAATGGCAATCACAGTTTTGCCTTGCATCAAATCATCTAAACTCGATTGAATCGCGGCTTCGACTTCTGAATCGAGCGCACTTGTGGCTTCATCTAAAATTAAAATCGGTGCGTCTTTTAAAAATACCCGAGCAATCGCAATACGTTGACGCTGACCACCTGATAATTTTACGCCACGTTCACCGACAAATGCGTCATAACCACGTTGACCACGTAAGTCGATCAATTGAGGAATGAATTCATCAGCTTTCGCTTTACGCACTGCATCATACATTTCTTCATCTGTTGCATTCGGGCGACCATATTTAATATTTTCTTCGACCGTACGATGCAATAACGAGGTGTCTTGGGTCACCAAAGCAATATTTTTTCTTAAGCTATCTTGGGTAATATCTTCTATATTTTGGCCATCAATCGAAATACGACCATGGTTGATATCGTAAAAGTGGAGTAAAAGTTGAATTAATGTCGATTTTCCGGCACCTGAACGCCCGACTATACCGATTTTTTCACCTGGTCGAATGGTTAAATTAAATTGATTGATGACCTTTTTATCATTATAAGCAAAACTGACATCTTCAAATTTAATTTCGCCTTGCTGTTCTTTTAAGTCGGTTGCATCAGCTTTATCTTGAATATGAATCGGGCGGCCCATAGTCTTCATACCATCTTGAATTGTCCCGACATTTTCAAAAAGGGCAGACGTTTGCCACATCATAAACTCGGAAATACTACTGAGTTTTAAAATCATGGCGGTCGCTGCTGCAATGACCCCAAGCTCAGCTTGACCATCCATCCAAAGCCAAACAGCTGTTCCAAGTACGCCACCATATAAAACTATGATCAGCAAATTCGTCGCGATATTGTATTTTGCTGCAAGACGCATTTGCTTATACACCGTCACCATAAATTCTTTCATTGAGGCTTTGGCATATTGGCTTTCGCGGCCCGCATGGGCAAATAATTTCACTGTTTGAATATTGGTGTAGGCATCGGTGACACGACCAGTCATTACTGCGCGTGCATTGGCTTGTTCATTTGAAATTTTGCTTAATTTTGGGATGAAATAGCATGCAGAACCAATAAATAAAGCCAGCCAAAGTAATAATGGAACAATCAACAGTGGCGATATAGCACCTAAAATCACGGTGATCGAAATCAGGTAAATGAAGACATAGGCCAACATGTCACCAAGAATAATCCAAAACTCACGTACAGCCAGTGAAGTTTGCATGACTTTGGCAGATAAACGACCTGCAAAGTCGTTGTGGAAGAAATCTAAACTTTGTTTCAGTAATAAGTTATGAAATCTCCAACGTAGGCGCATTGGAAAGGTGCTATATAGAATCTGATGTTTAATAATGGTTTGAAGGCAAGAAAAGAAGATATTTGCCAATAAAATAAAGCTTAAAATGGTCAGATTGGTCTGGTGCTGCTGTAAAAAGGTTTCAGGTTGAGACTTACTGATCCAATTGACTAATTCACCAATTTTGGCATAAAGCAGTGCTTCAAAACTCGCTACACCAGCTGTACAGAGTACCAATATCAATAGGTATTTTTTTACACCCGTTGCAGCTTGCCATACAAAGGGGAAAAATTTTGTCGGCAATGGTTTATTCAAGTCCTGTTCAGGATAAGCGTCAACTAAATTTTCAAACCATTTAAGCATGCAGATAACCTGAGAATTTTACTGTAATTAATCTTTCTTTCTTCCGCTCTGAGTGTAATGGATTCGCTGGTTTTTCTCCATTTTGATTTGTTTATTTATTAAAAAGCTTGGCTGCAAAAATTCATAAAATTAAAATGTACAACCCGATTACGACCTTGGCGTTTTGCTTCATATAAAGCAATATCGGCTTGTTTAATTAACTGATCGAGTTTGGCGTGGTCAGGGTCAATTTTGGAAACACCAATGGAGATCGAAAATTTCACCAATTGACCATCCATATGAAACTGATGTTGCTCCATTTTATGTCTTAACCGTTCAGCAATTTTTAATGCATCTTCTGGGACGGTAAAAGGCAAAAGTACAATAAATTCTTCACCCCCGAAACGCGCCAACATATCGTAAAACCGCATTTCTTTACGCGCAATTTCAGCAATTTGGCATAGCACTTGGTCGCCGACATCATGTCCGTATTGATCATTAATCGCTTTAAAATGATCGACATCAAAAATCAAAAGACTGGTACAGACCGTCATTGGGGTTTCTTGGATTTTTTTATTGGCAGCATGTACAAATTGGCGACGATTGCTTAACTGGGTTAATTCATCCGTATGGGCAATTTTGCGCAGGGTATGAAAGTTCCAGTCATCTAGCAGCGCTCTTAGAAACGTTTTACGAGAGTTGAGCGTAGAGTTCCAGCAGATATACATACTGAACAGCAGCACAGGAACGTACACCAATAAAAATATTGTAAAATCACCAAAATCATTAATGCGCCATGCGCCAAAAAGGATCGCTGCCGTGATCATGGCTGAGGTCATAATCGAAGGGCGAAAATGCACATGAATACTTAAATTACCCAATACGATCAAAATAATGGCGGCATATTGATAGCTATGAACCAGTTCATTTTTCGACTGAAGTAATATCTCAAACCAGAGGATTGCAGAAAGGCAAGTCGCTAGTGGTAATATTAAATCGAGCAATTTAATCTGTTTGATATATTTAAACAGAACATAGTTCAGGCTAAATGCACCAATAATAGCAATGATACGAATCACACCTGACAGTACTTCTATGTCAGGCAGAACATAGCGATCTGCCCAAAAATAGATTAAAAATGCCAATTGAGCGAAATAGTTGACCTGCTTTAAATAGTCTTTCTGGTTGTAGTACAAAAATTTGTAATAAGCATTTTTAAACTGTGCCGGGATACGTGCAATCGGGTCGGATAAAGCACGCTCAATACGGACACGATTCTCTAAGTCACATGCTTCTGCCTGTATGAGCGTATGTTTGGCAGAAGTGCGATTCATCGATTCTATGAGTAATTGTGATTCGTTTTTAACTGATTTCCGAGAAGGTTGATTGGGGCCTTCCATGATCAAGTTCCTATTTTAGAAGCGTTTTTATGCAACTGTTAACAAATAGTATCTAAAAATGTCTACATTTGTATAGTATTTGTTCTGGTTTTTTTAATTATTTTAGCTGTTTCAGATGAATTATATGTTTAAGGAAATATTGCTCTGGGCATTTATCTGGTTCGCTCTCATTCCTTGCAACGCATGATCAATAATCATTTGTGATAGTTGAGTAGGTTTTAAACGAAAGTCCCATATATATTCAACAGCCATTGTGACTTTTTTAATTTACAGAATTTCTACTTCGAATATACATGGGAAGACGAACGTTTAGGCCTTAGATTTTATCGGCATTTGGTTGGATGAGGGCTTTAAAATCGGCACTAGAAGGGGCTTGATAGATTTTAAGTCCAAACTCAGGTGTGATTGCGATCAGATGGTCAAAGATATCCGATTGAATCGCTTCATAATCTTTCCATGCAATAGTTTTACTAAAAGCATAAATCTCTAAAGGAATGCCTTCACTCGTGGGTTGTAACTGACGCACCAAAATCGTTTGGTGTTGGGCAATGCCTGAATGCTGTTGTAAGTAGAATTCTACATAGGCACGAAAGGTCCCAAGATTGGTTAAACGGCGCTGATTATATTGCGACTGATTTGAAAGTTGCTGATTAAACTGAGCAAGCTCTTCATGCTTATGATCAAGATATTGATCTAGTAATAAAAATTCTTTGAGTTTGTTTTGCTCATCCTGTGTCATGAAATGAATAGAGCTTTGATCAATATAAAGTGAGCGTTTGATACGACGAACACCTGACTGAGCCATACCACGCCAGTTTTTAAAGGTATCAGTCACCAATTTATTGGTTGGAATCGTGGTAAAAGTCTTATCAAAGTTCTGCACGGTTATGGTATGTAATGACATATCAATGACATCGCCATCTGCATTAAGCGACGGCATCTCAATCCAGTCACCAATTCGCACCATATCATAAGAAGAAATTTGTACCGAAGCCACCAGTGACAAAATGGTGTTCTGAAAAACCAACATGAGCACGGCCGCCATAGCACCAAAGCCTGCGAGTAATGTAAATACATCTTTTTTCAGAAAAGTACCTAAGATCATTAGGCCACAAACCAAAAAGATGATCAATTTGACCAACTGCAAATAGCCTTTAATTGGTTTGTTTCTAGATTTTGGATTACGTTGATAAATCAGATTAAAAATATTTAGTAATTCAGAAATGGCTAAAGCAATGGTCAGGAAGATAAAGGCCTGACAAGCCATTTGAACGATTGAGATAAACTTCACAGATAAATGTGGGACTGTGGTTATGCCATTTAAGATTACAATTGCTGGAACAATGTTGGCAAAGCGTTTAATCACACTATGTTCTGACAAAATTTGACTATGGCTAAAGGCCATTTTAGAAACGAGCTTACGAATTCCACGCACCACGATTTGCTTGGCGATAAAATTTGCAATGATGGCAAAAACAATAATGAGACTGAGCGATGTCAGCATTTCTAACCAAGGGTATTGATCTGACCAATCTTGAATATTTTTAATGAACTGAAATTTTTCCAAAATTATCCTACTCTTATTGAAGTAAATGAAAGGCTTAATGATCAAACTATTGTAATTATTATGATTATATAAGCAATTTTATACTCGTAAACTTTACGGAGTTACGACATGTATAGTCCATAATGTTACTTATTTTGTGCTAAAAATGATTTTTTGAAGGTATAACCTAATTGATGAACTAAAATAAATAAATGTTGAGCTAAAAAAAGCCCCCTAATTAGGAGCTTCATTAGCGATATGAAATGCTTACCACATTAAATCATCAGGAATTACATAAGCTGCATATGGATCTTCTTCATCCGTGGTTTGCTCATTCACTTCAGAATTATTCACAATAATAAAGCCTTCCATTTTCGCATTAATACGGTCGGCTAATTCTTTTGGTAAAAAAGCATAGTTGCTATTTTCACGTGCAATAACAAGACTACCCGCAACAAGGGCATTATAAATTTGCTGATTGATATAAAGCTTTTTGATCTTGGCATCATCGATAAATTGATAGGTCGATTCGCCATCGGTATCACGAATTTTATGCTGATTAATCATTTGCATGATGGCAGCTTTTAATTCTTTTTCTTGCAAAACTGCTTTACGATCTTGCTCTAAAGCATGATCTTTGGCCATTTTCTGCTGCTGATCTTGCTCAATTTTCGCCTTGATTTCAGCATCTTTACTTTCACCAGTACGTTTTTCATGTACGGCTTGTTTAGACAATTTTTTTGCCTTTTTATTATCGACCAGACCTGCTTTAAGCAGTTGCGCCTGTAATGCATTTTTAACCATAGTACGTTCCAACTAATCGTGTATATGTCGATAATGAAAATAGATGATCCAATATACCGCGCTCATGATTAAACTGAGTGCGGCAGGAATCAAGAATGCGTTTAATTTTAAATAAGGATAAAGCCAACTGGCAAGTATGCCACCGACGATAAATCCCGCCAAAATTAATAAATGTAAGACCACACGTTTCGACTCAACCGGAAGTCCACGGGCTTTATAACCCAAAGCCAAACCTAAGTCCGTCAAAACACCAGAAAGGTGTGTGGTACGAATAATGGTACCTTTATAGTGGCTAACCATTGCATTTTGTACACCCATAGCCACACATGCCCAAAGCAAAGCGTAACGTGGAAAATAGGGCAATAGTAGCCAACATAGGACAATAAAAAAAGCCACTAAGCTTAATGGGACGCCATAACGTCGCGTTAAGCTAAAGTGACTATTTCCTAGAATTAGCCCACTATAAAATGAGCCAATCACATAACAGAGCAACACTAAAATCAAATAAATAATTGTAGCCGGCTGCCCTGCAATTAAAGCCATGGCTAACATACTGACATTACCCGTCATGTGAGATACCGACTGGTGCAAGATCGTCACCAGGCCGAGTACATTAATCATTCCTGCATTCACTGCGAGAAAAAAAGCACCCAGTTGTATCCAAAGCGGTAAAGTCTGAAAAGGCATGGCCTCGCCTTAAAAAGTATCCAATATCAGGATATTATCTTAAACCACGGTCTACTGCAGCTGTAAATAATACGTCAGTCGAAGAGTTTAAAGCGGTTTCAGTTGAATCTTGAAGTACGCTAATAACCATACCAATGGCTACAACTTGCATCGCGATATCACTTGAAATACCAAACAGGCCACAAGCCACTGGAATAAGCAGCAATGAACCACCAGCAACACCTGAAGCACCACATGCAGAAACGGTAGCAACGACTGATAAAATCAACATTGTGCTGAAATCAACAGAAATGCCCAAAGTATGAACTGCTGCTAGTGTGAGGACTGTAATTGTGACCGATGCACCTGCCATATTGACAGTTGCACCTAAAGGAATCGCTACGCTTGCAGTTGACTCTGGTACACCAAGACGCTTCGCAAGGTCAAGGTTTACAGGAATGTTTGCAGCAGAACTACGCGTAAAGAATGCAGTGATACCACTTTCACGTAAACATTGGAAAACCAATGGGAACGGATTTGAGCGGGTCATAAATGCCACCATTAGTGGATTGATGACCAAGGCAACAAAGAACATGGTACCGAGTAAGACCGCAAGTAAGTGTGCATAGCTGATCAGTGTTTTCAAACCTGAGTCGGCAAATGTAACAGCAACCAAACCAAAGATACCGACAGGTGCAAAGTTAATCACTAAACGGATTACTTTATTCACCGCATCAGCAGCATCGGATAAGAAAACTTTAGTGGTATCTGATGCATGGCGAAATGCAATACCCAAGGCAACAGCCCAAGCTAAAATTCCAATGAAATTTGCTTCTGAAATGGCTGTAACAGGGTTTGCGACAAAACTTAATAATAAGTTTTTCAATATTTCAGCAAGACTGCCTGGCGGAACAAGATTTTCTGCAGCAACATCCAAAATTAATGTAATTGGGAATAAAAGGCTTGCTACTACTGAACTTAAAGCAGCAAGGAACATACCAATAGCGTACATCAACATAATCGGTTTAATGTAAGAATTACTGCTGCCCACTTTGAAATTTGCAATGGATGACAGTACAAGTACAAAGACCAGTATCGGTGCTACGGATTTCAATGCCTTAATGAATAAATCACCAAGCAAACTTAAATAGGGTGCAACGCCTGGAGCAACAAAAGCAACCAATACACCTAAAATAATGGCGATAATAATTCGGGTTACTAAACTCAAGCGTGTAAATGCTGAAAACATAGGAGAGCCTTGTCAGAATTACAATGACAAAATGATGAAAATTAGCCCTGTATTTTATACGAAAATGTGGAATGCTTAAAAAATAATTTAATTTAAAAATAAACCTTTGTTTTTTATAATATATTTTTGTGTATTAAAATGTAAACCCTTCAAAACTCACTGTTTATCAAATTCGCATTGATTAAACAGTGAGCTAATAGGCCTTTAAATTTGGTACTCAGAACTGGCTGTCGCAAGCTCTGTAACGGCTTGATAGTGGGTGAGAAAAATTTGACCACTCAAATGCGTGAGTAATTTTGAGTGCTGCAATTTGTCCATGACAGGGCCTTTGACCTCGGAAAAATGCAGTCGAATATCTAATTTTGATAATTCAGCATTTAAATCTTCCAACATTTCCAAGGCACTGAGGTCAATTGAGCTGACGCTTGAGCAATTGATAACAACATGCTCTAGGTCAATATTTTGACTGACTTCATTGATCAGGAAACCTTTAAGCGTATTGGCATTTAAAAACGAGATATTTTCATCTATACGGAGCGAGAGAATATGTGGTGCGGTATAGACATGATGGCGCTGTACATTGCGGAAGTGCTGTGTGCCCTCGACTAAACCGATCACCGCAATATGTGGACGACTGATGCGCCATAACAACAGAATAAAGGTAGAAATGATGCCAATAATGAGACCTGTAGAAATATCGATACACACCACACCGAAAAAGGTCACCCACATCGCAATCCCGTCAGCTTTTGAATAACGCCATGTATCCACAAAAGGTTTAAAGTCGACTAATTTCCAAATGGAAACAATAATTGTGGCCGCCAAGATCACTAAAGGTAAGTCTTGGAAAAAACCAGTGAAGTAGAGACTGACAACGATAATCAGCAATGACGACAACACGCCAGCCATCGGGGTTTTTGCACCTGCATCTGCATTAACCACTGTACGAGATAAGCTACCTGTCACAGGAAAGGCAGAGCTAACACCTGCGCTTAGATTGGCTAAACCTAAAGCGATCAACTCTTGGTTACTATTGAGTTGGCTGCGTTGTTGTAAGGCAGTGGCTTGGGCGATAGACAGTGACTCAACAAAACTGATCATGGCAATCATTGTTGCACCGGGCAGTAAGGTTTGTACCAGTTCCCAGTTCCAATGTGGAAAGCTTAAGGGTGGAAATCCTGAAGGAATTTCACCGACGGTTTTAATCCCGACATTTTGCAGGTCAAATAACATCACCGATGCAATCGAGATCACCACTAGTATCAATGGAAGTGCTTTACTTAGAAAGGCAGTAGAGCCGAATCGAGATTGAATTGATTGAGTGGCCAACATTTTTGGTACATAGATTAAAAACAGTACGGCCAGCACACCAAAAATGAGTGAAGCGAAGTGAGTCAAACTCAGGTATTCCCACAGACTTAAAACAAACTCAGGGATGTTATTGGCTTTTAGTGGGACATCGACGAGAAACTTAAACTGACCAAGTGCAATGAGCAGTGCCGAAGCAATAATAAAGCTTTTAATGACAGGATGACTGATCAACTGAATTAAAAAACCGAAACGGAGTACACCTAGCAGCAGAGAAATCAGCCCGACCATTAAGGCCAAAAGTGTCGCTGCTTCAATATAAACAGGCGAACCGACTTCAAATAGCGGATTGAGCGTGGCGAAGGTCATCATCGAAATGATTGCCACAGGGCCTATCGATAAGGTTGAGCTTCCACCAATGAGGGCGTAGACAATCATCGGTAAAATACTGGCATATAAACCCATGATTGGAGGTAAACCTGCCAGCATAGAATAGGCCATACCTTGAGGGACTAACATGGCAATCACGATCAGCGAAGCAAGTACATCAGATTTAAATTTCACTGGGCTGTAGTGCTGTAACCACTGCCAAGCAGGAAATTTCTGTAAGAAATGAGGTTTTAAATCTGACATAAACTTATCTAAATCACAATTTCATATATATTATGCATAAAAAATGCTAAGAAGTCTTGTGCAATAAATTTTGACCGTACAATATTGCAGGAAATTTAAGGGGATATTTAAGAAGCCATCATTTTAAATGAATTAATGAAAAGTATGAGCTGATTTAAAGCTTTGGATATTCGATATAAATATAGATATTTTGAAGAAGTTTGGAGGGTAAATTGAGATATTGAATTGCTGCCCATTGCGATGATTCATCTATAGTGGTGCAAGAACAGCATGTCTGGCTTGAAATTTTAAAATAACTGAATGTTATTTATAAGATTGGTTGCAATACAATTGGTAAAGAGTATTGAGAACTTGAACTAAATTTGCATCTTTAATTGAATAATAAATTTGCTTACCATCACGACGCGTAGTCACAACATCACTTTTACGTAACATCATCAGTTGTTGTGAGAGGGTTGGCTGTTTAATATCAGTGATTTCTTCAATCTGAGACACATTCAATTCTTGCTGTGCTAGATGACATAAAATTAGTAGACGATCCGTATTTGCCAGCGACTTTAAAACGCCCACGACTAATTCGGCAGAATCACGCATAGTAGTGATTTCCAGATCGGTATTCATTGGATATGTCCATACGATTAACAACAGCTCAAGTATACGGATATCACGGCTTAATACATTGAATAAATAAGACAATTTCTATGGTTTTTTATGAAATCAAATATCATTAATTTTTATAAGTTTAAATTTAGTTAATCAGTTAAATTTATTGCTTGATTTTAGTGCAAGCTTTCACAAAATGCACATCAATATAAGACATTAGCTTAAAAAATCATGCACACTTTGAAAATAATTGTATCATCTAAAGATCGTATTCAATAAATACACAAGGGATAAATAGTCATGACAACAGATTCAGCTTTTCCAGCAACGAGTAATTTAGGTATCGCAGTATATAGTAATAACGCTGAAGCGATTGGTAATACACCTTTAGTTCGTATTAATCGTGCGATTCAGTCAGAAGCAACGGTCTTGGCTAAAGTTGAAAGCCGTAACCCAGCATTTTCTGTGAAATGTCGTGTGGGTGCAGCTCTCATTGCAGATGCAGAAGAAAAAGGTTTATTAAAACCGGGTATGCATATTGTAGAACCTACAAGTGGTAATACAGGGATTGCTTTGGCATTTGTTGCAGCAGCGAAAGGTTATGCAATTACATTAACCATGCCAGCAAGTATGAGTATCGAACGCCGTAAGGTATTAAAATCTTTTGGTGCAAATCTCGTATTGACCGAACCTGCAAAAGGCATGAAAGGTGCGGTCGAAGAAGCACAGCGCCTCGTTGCTGAACATCCGGAAACGTATTATTTACCACAACAATTTGAAAACCCTGCAAACCCTAAAATTCATGAATTGACCACTGGCCCAGAAATTTGGGAAGCGACCGGTGGTAAAGTCGATATTTTAGTATCGGGTGTGGGTACAGGTGGTACGATTTCGGGCATTTCAAGTTATTTTGAAAAAGTGAAAAATCAGCCGCTTTATTCTGTTGCGGTAGAACCTGCTGAATCTCCGATTATTGCCCAAGCGAAAAAAGGCGAAACACTGACTCCTGGGCCGCATAAAATTCAGGGGATTGGTGCTAACTTTATTCCGGGTAACTTAGATCTAGACCTAGTTGATGAAGTGATCGGTATTGAAAGTGCTGAAGCAATTGAGTGGGCGCGTAAAACGGCTACTCATGACGGTATTTTAGTGGGTATCTCTAGTGGTGCTGCAATGGCTGCTGCGGCAAAACTTGCTGCACGTCCTGAGAATGCAGGCAAAACCATTGTTGTTATTTTACCAGACGGCGGTGAACGTTATCTTTCTTCAGTTTTATTTGAAGATATTAGTGCTGACTAATAATTCTGACATGAAAAAAAGCCCGTTCATTTGAATGGGCTTTTTTATTGATGATTTTGTTATTTATAAGTGTCTTAAGCCGCGTCTTGATCATCGTTTTTGGCATTTTGTTGTTTAATTTTTCGTTTAGGTGGTTCATGTCCTAACTTTCGAGCGATGTATTTAAACAGGAAGCCTAAGAGTATGCATATCGTGACAGCAGGGATAACCACTTGAGTGAGCCAAACATCAATATGATCTAGACTCCAACTTAAAATTAAAAATAAAAAAGCACACAAATATGCGCAGTTAAAGCAAATGTTCGACAGTTTGTACATGCGAAAGAGAGTAATTCGTTTGGCGGTCACGAATCTCTATCTTACTGAATAATGAGGAAATGTGTAGTTTTAATATCAGAAAAATAAACTAATTGAATAATCATTATTCAATATTATTGATTATGTTTTTAAATCTTCGCAATTCTTTATACCTTAAAGAAAAGCCTTGCTGTGAGTCAGAAAAACTTGACCTTCCCATTGTGGTAAAGTTTAAGCTATAGCCTAAAACAAGCACATATGATTGGGATGTTGCCATGACAGATTCGACAGAACGCAAACTTTTTGATGGCATACTTGCTATTGAAGGGATGACCTGTGCTTCTTGTGTGGCACGGGTGGAAAAAGCCTTAAAAAAAGTCGATGGCATCACTGATGCTCAAGTGAATTTAGCCACTGAAACAGCACATGTTCAGAGTGATAAAAATGTGGATTATTCTGCTGTAATTCAGGCCGTTGCAAAGGCAGGTTTTGGCGTTGCACAAAAGCAGATTGAACTTGAAATTGAAGGAATGACTTGCGCATCGTGTGTTGCACGTGTTGAAAAAGCCTTAAAGACAGTTCCAGAAGTCATCGATGCAAAAGTGAATTTGGCAACTGAAAAAGCCACAATTACGGCATTGGCATCTGTTGAAAATTCTGCATTGGCGAAGTCCGTAGAAAAAGCAGGTTTTCATATTGCACAGCCCAATATTGAATTAAATATTGACGGTATGACCCGTGCTTCATGTGTAGCACGGGTTGAAAAAGCCTTAAACGCTGTAGACGGTGTCAGTAAAGCAACGGTAAATTTAGCCAGTGAAAAAGCCTTTGTTCAGGCGCCAGTTTCAAAAACACAAGAATTGATCGCGGCAGTAAAAAAAGCGGGATACAATGCGACCGTTGCTACGCAGCAACAACCGACAATGGCAGAAAAAAAAGCCGACGAAGCTCGGTTACTCAAACGTGATTTAATCATCGCATTGGTACTCGCTGTTCCTGTTTTTATCTTGGAGATGGGATCACACATGATTCCAGCTTTTCATCATTTTATTGCACATAATTTAGGGACACAAAATAGTTGGTATATTCAGTTTATATTAACTACTTTGGTGTTAATCCTACCCGGAAGACGCTTTTATCAGCATGGCATACCAGCACTTGCGCGACTTGCCCCAGATATGAATTCTTTGGTCGCAGTCGGGACTTTATCTGCTTATAGTTTTTCTTGTGTTGCCACGTTTGCTCCGCAATTATTACCGCAAGGTACCGTTCATGTGTACTTTGAAGCAGCCGCAGTAATTGTGGCGTTGATTCTTTTGGGGCGTTTTATGGAGGCGAAAGCCAAAGGTAAAACATCGCAAGCTATTCAATACTTAGTCGGCATGCAGCCCAAAACAGCACGTGTTGAGCAATCTGGTAGCTATATAGATTTGCCGATTAGTGATGTTGAAACAGGTATGTTGATTGAAATACGGCCTGGTGAACGTTGCCCAGTTGATGGTGCTGTAGTGTCTGGGAACAGTTATATTGATGAATCCATGATCAGTGGAGAGCCGATTCCGGTCGAGAAAAAAGCCGGTGATGAAGTTGTCGGTGGTACGATTAACCAAAATGGGGCATTGAAAATACAAGCCACTGCGGTAGGTCAAGATTCTGTTTTGGCACAAATTATCCATATGGTCGAACAAGCTCAGGGTTCAAAATTACCGATTCAAGCTTTGGTGGATAAAGTCACGTTATGGTTTGTACCGGTGGTGATGGCGTTGGCGTTGATCACCTTTTTAGTTTGGTATGTTGTAGGACCTGAACCGAGTTTAACCTATGCTTTAGTCAATGCTGTAGCAGTACTGATCATCGCATGTCCATGTGCAATGGGTTTGGCAACGCCAACGTCTATTATGGTCGGTACAGGGCGAGGTGCAGAGCTTGGAGTATTGTTCCGTAAAGGTGAAGCCTTACAACAACTCAAAAATACGCAAGTGGTTGCGGTCGATAAAACTGGGACATTGACGGAAGGTAAACCGAAACTGACAGATTTTGAAGTCACTGAAGCATTTGATAAAGATCGTGTATTTCAGTTATTGGCCTCCGTAGAGCAGAAATCTGAACATCCAATTGCCTATGCCATCGTACAAGCTGCGAAAGAGATGCAAGTGCAACTTTTAGAGGTTGAACAGTTTGATTCCGTGACTGGTGCTGGGATTCAGGCGGTTGTTGAAGGACAAAGCATTTATATTGGTGCAGATCATTTGATGCATAAACTTGGTTTAGAAACACAAATCTTTTCAGCACTGGCAGAACGCATGGGCAATGAAGGGAAAACCCCGCTATATGTATCGATCGATCAACAGCTTGCTGCCATTGTTGCTGTAGCCGACCCGATCAAAGCCACAACCTTCGCAGCCATTCAAGCTTTGCATGATTTAGGGCTGAAAGTGGCCATGATTACAGGCGACAACCGACATACTGCTTCTGCCATAGCACGACAGTTGAAAATTGATCATGTGATTGCTGAAGTGATGCCAGATCAAAAAGTGCAATCTGTACAACAGTTGCAAAAAGAACATGGTGTTGTATGTTTTGTTGGCGATGGTATTAATGATGCGCCTGCACTTGCGCAAGCAGATGTGGGCATGGCGATTGGTACAGGGACAGATGTGGCGATAGAGGCCGCGGACGTTGTGCTTATGTCGGGTAATTTACAAATGGTGCCGACAGCAATCGCACTGAGCACAGCGACGATGAATAATATTCGCCAAAACCTATTTTGGGCATTTATTTACAATGCAGCATTGATTCCTGTCGCTGCAGGTGTGTTATATCCATTCTTTGGCATATTGCTTTCACCTATGTTCGCAGCAGGTGCAATGGCACTTTCATCGGTGTTTGTTGTGTCGAATGCCTTACGTTTAAAAGCATTTAAAGGGCCAGTTTTTCAGGAGTCTTGAGATGAATATTGGACAAGCAGCAAAAGCTTCGGGCATTTCTGCAAAAATGATCCGTTATTATGAATCGATTGGGCTGTTAAATAATGCACAGCGCACCGATGCAGGCTATCGAATTTACTCGGAAGCCGATATTAAAACCTTGAGTTTCTTGAGACATGCGCGTGATTTAGGTTTTTCTTCTGAACAAATGAAAGATTTACTTGGACTTTGGAAAAATCAAAGTCGGCAAAGTGTAGAAGTTAAAGCATTGGCGTTAAAACATATCCAGACCTTAAATCAAAAAATCGCAGACTTACAGGCCATGGTTGAGATCTTGCAACAGTCCGTCGATGGCTGTGCCGGTAATGATCAAGCCGATTGTACGATTTTAAATCAAATCGAAACGGGCATGGCTGAGTGCTGCCATACAGCAAAGATTTAAACCCGCTTGACCTTACAATCGTGGCAAGGTTTATAGTGTTGTTATTAGAAAAGAAGGATGAACAGCATGAAATTTCGTATTGATAATATGACATGTGGTGGTTGCGCACGTAGCGTGACAGCAACGATTAAAGACTTAGATGAAAATGCAACGGTCACTATTGATGTAGCCACTAAATTAGTTGAGGTTGAATCCAGTGCTAGCGCAGAGCAATTGATTAGCGCTTTAACCGAAGATGGCTTCCCACCTGTGATTGCATAACCTAGATATTGTTTAATGAAAAAAAGCCGAACAATTGTTCGGCTTTTTTATTTATAAATCAATTCTATACGGCTGAAATTTTATCTGGCGTCATCAGCGCCTGATTAATATATAGCTTGATTAAGCGTTCACGTGAACCGATTGATTTTTGATAATGCGTTGAATTGAGGAGTAGGGATGCACCATAAGTGACCGTCCAAATATAAGATAAATAATCACGTATCGACATTGCGCTTTCAAGTGATTTTAGATAATCACTGGTCATATCCTTAATTTCAATAATACGTTCTTCACGAACACGATAGAGCTCTTCAAATAACTCTTTTAATTTACGTTCATTATTGGTTAAGCGTTCTTCAATGACATGTAATAATATAGTTCTATTAGAATTCAACATATTATAAAGCATATATTGTGAAACATAAGTTTTAATATCATGATTATATTTTTTTGAAATTTCTAATAATCGTTTTTCATTTAAGATAATCAGTTCTAAATATAATTGGTTTTTACTTTTAAAATGTTTATAAATCGTGCCTTTGGCAATATCTAGTTCACAAGCTAACTCACTTAAGGTGATGTCTTGATTATTATCTAATAGCAGGGTTTCTGCCATGGCTAAAATTTTTTCCTTGCGAAGGATAAAATTTTGTTGGCGTACTGAACTCATGATAACTGTTCCATAAACATCTTGAGGGTGAACAAGCCTAGCTTAAGCTAAATCTTGTGAATCTTACATTCCACTATGGTCTCAAATATTACATAAATTGGTTTAAAAATAAACACATTAGGGTCTGTTGACATTTGTTGATTAAAAAAATAGCGAGATAGTAAAATTAAATCGCCAAACCCAATTTTACACTCGCTATGCCTCGAACAATGCTAAATGATCAACACTGGTCCAAGTTACTTG
>NZ_VPEJ01000027.1:0-37141 GCF_013417245.1 Acinetobacter sp. YH16042 | reverse complement strand
GTCGTTTGAATGATTTCTTCTTGGTCTACGTGCCATAAAATACTCCATATATTGATGTTTATAACATCATTTGAGGAGCAGAGTATCACTTATAGGAGTTGTTCAAATTTCCGGATCCATCTCTGATAATCAATAGATATGGATGCTAATATACCAAGACACTCACCTAAAATACAAAAGATAATCATTTAAATCTCTAATAAATACCCACCTTGCCACTACTGAATCGACATAGACAAAATGAGAACTTATGCAAATATTTGTCTATATTTTTAGTTATAGTTAATTACTCTCGTAAAACAGCTGACGAAGTCCGAGATAGAATCATTGCGTCAAAACAAACGTGATGCTTATGCACTTATGATGAAAATGAATTAATTATTATTTAATTAAGTTAAAAGACTGCTATATAGCGGTCTTTTTTGTTTTTGAGCTCTACAAATTTTAATGAGTACATATAGTTACTTTTATAAAAATGATAATAAAGGGTAGAGGAGGTCATCTAAGAATTTAAAGCACAAGACTTATTTAACATTGATGACAGAAAAAGTGAGTTGTTGGGAACTTAAAGAAGAGGTGGTACTTATAATGGTTACTAAAATACAAATACTTAAAATATTAAATATATAAAACAATATATTACAAATATATATGATGCGTAGTGTACGCATCATACATAAAGCGTTCTATTTTGATATAATTGATCCAATCAACCCATTGTTAGGTTTCATTTAAATTCCATGAGTCTTACTGAAATTAAAGTTCGCCAAGCTCATTGTAAGGAAAAAACCAGTTTTTTATCCGATGAAGATGGGCTTAGCCTGAAGATTGAGCCGAGTGGAAGAAAATCTTGGTGCTATCGCTATACAGATCCACAAACTAAAAAACGTCGACGCATTCAGTTAGGTCGTTATCCTGATTTATCGCTGAAAAAGGCACGACAAGTCAGAGATGACTTTAAAGACAATGATTTCTGTTTTGAACAAGATACTGCCTCTAATGTCATCACCTTTGGTAAGGTCGGGGAGGAGTGGTTACAGTTCAAACTGAAAAATGCCTTCAACGATCTACCCCGCTGTGGTGTACTACAGTTAGCAGAAAGATGCTTACAGCAAGATATTTATCCAGACCTTCAGGATCTACCTTTTCAAAACATCAAGCGTTATGACCTGGTTTCAGTAATCAAAAAAATAGAGGGACGCCAAGTAAAAGAACCTGTCAAGAAAGCTTGTAGTTATTTGAACCAAATTTATGACTACGCTGTAGCGATGGGTTATTGTGAATTCAACATCGCGCATGGTTTAAATAAAATCGCCATTAACAGTAAAATCAAGAAAAATTATCCGTATTTGAAAGCGGAGGATATATCTGATTTTAAGTATAAATTACAAAAATTGGATGCCCATCCGATTATTAAAAAAGCACTGCTGTTCAAATTACATACTGGCGTGCGAGGGGCTGAATTGTTATTGGCTGAGCCTCATCATTTTGATTTAAATGAAAAAGTCTGGAAAATACCTGCCTTGCATATTAAACAGTTTCGACGAAAAGTCATATTAGGCCATGAGATTCCCGACTTCTTAGTTCCACTTTCAGATCAGGCTTTAGATATTTTAAAAGACGTCATGCAATGGTCATACGGTGAAAAGTACATTTTTGCTAGCCCACGGAAACATAATCAACCGATTCATTTTAATACATTAAATATGGCTATACGTAAGATGGGCTATGGAAAACATCAATTATCCTCTCATGGACTACGTTCCACTTTTAGTACCATTTTGAATGACTCAGGTTTGTTCCAGGATAACTGGATTGAGGCACAACTTTCACATATTGATAAGAACCGTACCCGTGCCAGCTATAATCACGCTGACTATTTAGCCCAGCGGACTGAAATGATGCAGTGGTGGGGTGATTATTTAAGTACTGCTAAGTGAAAATCGTACTTTTATACATAGACTTAAAACATTATGGGGTTTCAAATGGATAGTAAACAATATACTTGCCGTGTTACATGGTCAGCAGAATATAATGAGTATGTTGGGTTGTTCGAACCACAAGCACTAGCCATTTGTTGTAATTCAGCTTTAAGCGCCCTTAATTCTTTCATGCGTTTATTCACTAGTGCAAGTTGCTGATCAATTAATGCATTAACGCTAGAGCAGCTTTCTTCTGGCTTATTTTTTAATTCGATAAGACGTTTAATATCATTGAGTGATATATCTAGGCTGCGACAATGCTTTACGAATTCCAATTGTTTAAGTGCTTTGCTATCATACAGCCTGAAATTACCTTCTGAACGATTTGGATTTAACAGTAATCCTTCTCTTTCATAATATCTAATCGTTTGTATTGAACAGCCCGATTTTTTTGACAATTCGCCTATTTTCATCAATTTCCCCCAGACATTTGACTCTATAGTTACTATAGAGTCTATAGTATAAGTATGCAACGAAAAGGATATATAAAAAATGACTGAGAAATATTTAAACAATACGAATATCGTTAATTTTGAACACAAAGATATCCAATCCTTGATCGATCAACGTAGGTGGAAAAACTTGGATAACTTCAACAAAATTGGTGCCGCTTATCAGTTTGTAAAAGATGATTTTTGTGGTTATGGTGTTGCAACAAAGTGCTTTTCATCACCAGATACAGATTGGCGTGGAGAAAATACCTATATTCAAAAAGAAGGTATTCATGATGACTTTGGGCTTTATGATTCCCCTGATGAGTTCTATTTCGAAAAAGGGACTAACTTGTCGGGGTTCAAACGCTGGATATATCAACGCTTGATACGTCACTTGATTAATATGAATGTATCAAAACTAAGAAATAGAAAAGTACTAGAGGTACAAAATGCACAACCATAATCATAGTCATCAACATGGTAAAGATGACCGTATTGGTTGGGCATTTTTCCTTAATGTGACATTCACTATTATCGAATTTATAGGTGGTTGGCTCACTAACAGTACGGCGATAATGGCAGATGCAGTTCACGATCTTGGTGATAGTCTTTCAATAGGTTTTGCGTGGATTTTAAGTCGTTTTTCAGATAAAGAAGCATCAGATAAGTTTAGTTATGGTTATCGTAGACTTACTCTCTTTGGCGCATTGATAAACAGTATTGTTTTAATCATTGGCTCAATTTGGATTTTATTTGAAGCAATTCCAAAGCTGTCCAATCCTGAAATGCCTGTAGTCGAGGGGATGTTAGGGCTAGCGATACTCGGCGTTGCCGTTAACGGATATGCTGTATTAAAATTAAAAGCGGGTGAAACATTAAATGAGAAAGTGCTGACATGGCACCTTCTTGAAGATGTACTTGGATGGGTTGCCGTTCTTATAGTCTCTATCGTACTGTTGTTCGCTGAACTGCCGATATTAGATCCCCTTTTATCAATAGGGTTCACGCTGTTCATCTTGTTTAATGTTTTCAAAAACCTGAAATCAACACTCGTTTTATTTCTTCAAGCTGCACCCGATAAAGAGACTCAAAAGCGTATTAAACTATCACTAATGGAATTTCCTGAAGTTAATGGTATCCACCACATGCACTTTTGGTCACTAGATGGTGAAAGTCACGTTTTAACAGCGCACCTTGAGCTGAGTGACAACTTTGACGTTAAAGAATTAATTAGGCTTAAACAAGAAGTTGCAGCTAAATTATCTTCCTATCATTTATCGCATACAACGATAGAGTTTGAGTTTTTAAATGAAAATTGTCGGGATGAAGCGCAGTAAGCTTTATCAATAAAATGTTGGGCATACAATATTAAAAGCAGCTTAATTAGGCATAACCTAGTAATTAAGCTGCTTTTTTTGATTTTAAATTTCGTCGGATTGCTGTTTGCTACTCTCAGAGCCATGCGCCCATTGATATAAAATAGGCAATACAAACAAAGTTAAAATTGTAGAAGATACAATACCGCCGATAACAACTGTTGCTAGTGGTCGTTGTACTTCTGCACCAATTCCAGTGTTTAACGCCATTGGAATAAAACCTAAACTTGCGACCAGTGCCGTCATTAAAATAGGTCTTAAACGAATGATGTGCTGAGTTTCCATCATTGTCTTGGCTTGATGCGGATCAGTCTAAAGCATTCTCAGGAATAGAGGAGCTCGTTGCTGATGTTGTCGCTGATATGATTAGCAATAATGAAAAAGTTCCTACACCACTCTCCGGGAAAATATAGTAGGCAGTTTGTTGTCCTTGTTCTCAGTGGTTCAACAAAAACTAGCCCTCGAAGCCGCAGAACGTGGCGTGGACATAAATTGTTTAGTATCAGTAAAAAGAGCGATGTAATTTTAGTACGAGTGAGTGATAGAGCAGGAACCTATGCTTCATATATTCAGTAAATGGTATGTTTTTGAATTAATAGGTATTTTTAAATAAAGCTTTCTTTGATTTAGTGCTTTTTATTTAATAAATTAATTTTAAAAACAACTTAGGCTAATTGATAAACACTATCTGGAAAGATTAAAAGAAAATATTTTTTAATTTCTGCTAATTCATTTAAGGCAGGTTCCCTTTCAAGCAGTTGAAATGTCCAAATAAGTACAGCCTGATGATTATCATAGCAAGTATTTACTCCAAGAAAATTAGCCATTCCATAACTTCTATTGATGTTCATTTCTTTAATTAATTGATTTCCTAAGTCACGAGCTTGCTGGCTGATCAATAACTCATTTGGTAACACGGCGGTCATCTCCACAAAATAATCTAATGCAGGTTCAATCCTTATATTTAAAAAGTTATAATTTAGTTGAAATGGATAAAATATACTTTCTATAAGTTGTAATAACCTGCTGTAGGTTAATTTTAGCAAAGTATTACTCAGTCAACAACTTCAAATAACCCACAGCAAGTTATTTTTTGTAAATTAATTTAAATATGATTACTTGTAAGTTATCTAGCCTCATGGGCGATAGAAAAATTTTAAAATTAAGTGAAGTGGTGCATGCAACAGGTATCAATCGCAACACGCTCACAAGTATGTATTATGACCGTGCTGTACGTATTGAATTACCAGTCGCCGATAAGTTGTGTAAGTACTTTAACTGTACGATGAATGATTTGTTTGAGTTTAAGGAAGAAGTTGAAGAAAAAGATTAACTTAATACTTCGTTTGATAAGTTTTTCGAAGAAAAAGACTAGCCAATACTTAGTTTGATAAGTTTTTCTCTGCAGATCTAATATTGAATTTTATAAAATATCATTACAAACAGAGGTGGTTCCACTTGTTTGAACAACTAAAAGCGTATTTATAAGTGATATTCCGCTCTAGTTAAGCCACCTTGTTTTGTTGGGGTAGCTGATCATAGTAAAACTCATTTGGTGTCATTTTGTCTAGACTCGAATGAGGTCGTTTCAGATTATAAAACTCAAAATATGCACTCAATTGCTTTTTCGCATCTGTGACACTGCTATAAGCTTTGAGATACACCTCTTCATATTTAACGCTCCGCCATAATCGTTCAACCATCACATTATCTGGCACTGTTGCAAATAGTCGGTGGTGATAAACTTATCATCCCCTTTTGCTGATGGAGCTGCACATGAACCCATTCAAAGGCCGGCATTTTCAGCGTGACATCATTCTGTGGGCCGTACGCTGGTACTGCAAATACGGCATCAGTTACCGTGAGCTGCAGGAGATGCTGGCTGAACGCGGAGTGAATGTCGATCACTCCACGATTTACCGCTGGGTTCAGCGTTATGCGCCTGAAATGGAAAAACGGCTGCGCTGGTACTGGCGTAACCCTTCCGATCTTTGCCCGTGGCACATGGATGAAACCTACGTGAAGGTCAATGGCCGCTGGGCGTATCTGTACCGGGCCGTCGACAGCCGGGGCCGCACTGTCGATTTTTATCTCTCCTCCCGTCGTAACAGCAAAGCTGCATACCGGTTTCTGGGTAAAATCCTCAACAACGTGAAGAAGTGGCAGATCCCGCGATTCATCAACACGGATAAAGCGCCCGCCTATGGTCGCGCGCTTGCTCTGCTCAAACGCGAAGGCCGGTGCCCGTCTGACGTTGAACACCGACAGATTAAGTACCGGAACAACGTGATTGAATGCGATCATGGCAAACTGAAACGGATAATCGGCGCCACGCTGGGATTTAAATCCATGAAGACGGCTTACGCCACCATCAAAGGTATTGAGGTGATGCGTGCACTACGCAAAGGCCAGGCCTCAGCATTTTATTATGGTGATCCCCTGGGCGAAATGCGCCTGGTAAGCAGAGTTTTTGAAATGTAAGGCCTTTGAATAAGACAAAAGGCTGCCTCATCGCTAACTTTGCAACAGTGCCAGTTTTATTACGAACGTGTTTTGGGTGGACAACGGAAAACATATTTCATCGAAAGACCAAAAAAAGAAAAAACACTTCCTGTTGTGATGAGTGAAGAAGAAACCATTCGGGTACTACGCGCTATTGAAAACGTGAAACACAAGGCTATTCTGATGACTATTTATTCGGCAGGTTTGCGCATTTCTGAATGTATAAACCTGAAAATAAAAGACATTGACTCCAAGCGCATGCAAATTCGTATAGAACAGTCAAAAGGAAAAAGAGATCGTTATACCATTTTATCTGAGAAAACATTAATTATTTTAAGAACATACTTTATGGAATATAAACCAAAAGATTATTTATTTGAAGGTCAAAAAGGTGGCGCATACTCAAGCCGAAGTATTCAAAACATTTTTAAAGCAGCTGTTTTAAAAGCAAAGATTCAAAAGGAAGTTACTGTACATACCTTACGACATAGCTTTGCAACGCATTTGCTTGAGAATGGTACGAGTTTACGTTATATTCAATCGTTGTTAGGTCATTCAAGCAGTAAAACAACTGAGGTTTATACACATATTACCACCAAGGGAATGGAACAATTAAAAAGTCCGATGGATTTGTTAGATATATAGAAAGGATTTGTATATTTGAGCAAAACTTAACAAAAAGCACTATGAATATAAATCCTTTTGAGAGAGTAGAAACGAACGGTAAACGGTTGAAAACGGATTTGTCACTGATAATGAAAGGTTTAGCAAAATAAGATATAGTGGATATATACGCCATTTGGCGTATAGCCACTTGTTATGTGCCATTTTTGAATGACAATGCGAATAGATACAGACAAACAAATGAATTTACTTAGTGATAAGAACGTTGCAATAATTGGTGGTGGACCCGTTGGACTGACTATGGCAAAATTATTACAGCAAAACGGCATAGACGTTTCAGTTTACGAAAGAGACAACGACCGAGAGGCAAGAATTTTTGGTGGAACCCTTGACCTACACAAAGGTTCAGGTCAGGAAGCAATGAAAAAAGCGGGATTGTTACAAACTTATTATGACTTAGCCTTACCAATGGGTGTAAATATTGCTGATGAAAAAGGCAATATTTTATCCACAAAAAATGTAAAGCCCGAAAATCGATTTGACAATCCTGAAATAAACAGAAATGACTTAAGGGCTATCTTGTTGAATAGTTTAGAAAACGACACGGTTATTTGGGATAGAAAACTTGTTATGCTTGAACCTGGTAAGAAGAAGTGGACACTAACTTTTGAGAATAAACCGAGTGAAACAGCAGATTTGGTTATTCTTGCCAATGGTGGAATGTCGAAAATAAGGAGCTTTGTTACCGACACGCAAGTTGAAGAAACCGGTACTTTCAACATCCAAGCTGATATTCTTCAACCGGAAATAAACTGTCCCGGATTTTTTCAGCTATGCAACGGCAACCGATTAATGGCGGGACATCAGGGCATTTTATTGTTTGCCAATCCCAATAATAATGGTGCATTGTATTTAGGAATTAGTTTTAAAACGCCCGATGAATGGAAAAATAAAATTCCCTTAGATTTTCAGGACAGAAACAGCGTTGCCGATTTTTTATTGAAAAGATTTTCCAAATGGAGTGAAGTTTACAAACAATTAATACGTTCGGTATCAACATTTCAATGCTTGCCCACAAGGAAATTTCCTTTGAACAATGATTGGAAAAGTAACCGTCCATTACCCATAACAATGATTGGCGATGCTGCTCATTTGATGTCGCCTTTTGCAGGACAGGGTGTAAATACGGGATTATTGGATGCTTTGATATTGTCTGAAAACCTTACAAACGGAGAATTTACAAGTATTGAAAATGCCATCGAAAACTACGAACAACAAATGTTTGTTTATGCAAAAGATACGCAGGACGAATCGACAGAAAACGAAACCGAAATGTTTAGTCCCAATTTTTCGTTTCAAAAATTATTGAATCTATAAACAGTAAGAAAAAACGGCTACTAACAAGCAGTTTTGCAATAGTGGGCAGAAGTGCAAAATTGAACTTGTGTGCTTCTATCAACTTTTGTACATTAGCTGCCAGTTTAAGATGGGTGCATTTGAGTATGCCCAAAGGAGCCCGCAAGTATGCGCAGGACGAAGCCAGTAGCCGCGCCGATGGTGGCGCGGGTCTATCTGCGCGTCAGCACCGACGCGCAGGACTTGGAACGCCAAGAGGCGATCACTACGGCCGCGAAGGCCGCCGGCTACTACGTCGCCGGCATCTACCGTGAGAAGGCATCCGGCGCACGCGCCGACCGGCCTGAGCTGCTGCGCATGATCGGCGACCTACAGCCCGGCGAGGTGGTCATTGCCGAGAAGATCGACCGCATCAGCCGCCTACCTTTGCCCGAGGCCGAGCGCCTGGTGGCCTCGATACAGGCCAAAGGCGCACGCCTGGCCGTCCCTGGCGTGGTCGATCTATCCGACCTGGCGGCCGAGGCCCAGGGCGTCGCCAAGATCGTGCTGGAAGCCGTGCAGATCATGCTTTTTCGCCTGGCCTTGCAGATGGCCCGCGACGACTACGAGGACAGGCGCGAACGCCAGCGCCAAGGCATTGAGTTGGCCCGCCAGGCCGGGCGGTACAAGGGCCGCCGTGCTGATCCGAAGCGCCGCGCCCAAGTTGTCGCGCTGCGCAAGTCCGGCTACAGCATCAACAAGACCGCCGAGCTGGCCGGGTACAGTGCGGCCCAGGTGAAACGGATATGGGCCGAGGTCAGCCAGGCCGAAGCGAAGCAGCACGGCGCGTTCGTGGAGGACGCATTGACGGAAGCCGATGCCCTGGCCGCTGTCGGCCAGGATGAGCGCCAGGAGGAAAGGGCATGAAGAAGCCGAACCAAGACGACGAGCCGTTTTTCATCACCGAGGAGATTGCGGCCGAAATGATCGCCGGCGGCTATGAGTTCGAGCTGCCGCCCATTCCTTGCACCATCCGCCTACGCGACGTGCTGGAGCGCATGACCGATGCTGAGCTAGCATTGCAGCCGGGCGAGATCGCCGACCAGGAGCGTGAACGCTGCCGGCGCAAGCCGTGTTCAACCTCATGATCTGGTCATGGTATTTTTCATGGCACTGAGCCTGATAGTTCTTGCAAATTGTTGTCACTAAAGGGTTTTGTGTGCTTGTTTACAATCGAGTGGGAGTGACGGGCACTGGCTGGCAATGTCTAGCAACGGCAGGCATTTCGGCTGAGGGTAAAAGAACTTTCCGCTAAGCGATAGACTGTATGTAAACACAGTATTGCAAGGACGCGGAACATGCCTCATGTGGCGGCCAGGACGGCCAGCCGGGATCGGGATACTGGTCGTTACCAGAGCCACCGACCCGAGCAAACCCTTCTCTATCAGATCGTTGACGAGTATTACCCGGCATTCGCTGCGCTTATGGCAGAGCAGGGAAAGGAATTGCCGGGCTATGTGCAACGGGAATTTGAAGAATTTCTCCAATGCGGGCGGCTGGAGCATGGCTTTCTACGGGTTCGCTGCGAGTCTTGCCACGCCGAGCACCTGGTCGCTTTCAGCTGTAAGCGTCGCGGTTTCTGCCCGAGCTGTGGGGCGCGGCGGATGGCCGAAAGTGCCGCCTTGCTGGTTGATGAAGTACTGCCTGAACAACCCATGCGTCAGTGGGTGTTGAGCTTCCCGTTTCAGCTGCGTTTCCTGTTTGCCAGCCGGCCCGAGATCATGGGGTGGGTGCTGGGCATCGTTTACCGCGTCATTGCCACGCACCTGGTCAAGAAAGCGGGCCATACCCACCAAGTGGCCAAGACGGGCGCGGTCACCCTGATCCAGCGTTCTGGATCGGCGCTCAATCTGAATGTTCACTTCCACATGCTGTTTCTCGACGGTGTGTATGTCGAGCAATCCCACGGCTCAGCGCGTTTCCGCTGGGTCAAGGCGCCGACCAGCCCAGAGCTCACCCAGCTGACGCACACCATCGCCCACCGGGTGGGTCGCTATCTGGAACGGCAAGGCCTGCTGGAACGGGATGTCGAAAACAGCTATCTGGCCTCGGATGCGGTGGATGACGACCCGATGACACCCCTGCTGGGGCACTCGATCACTTACCGTATCGCTGTCGGTTCACAGGCGGGGCGAAAGGTGTTCACTTTGCAAACTCTGCCGACCAGTGGTGATCCGTTCGGTGACGGGATTGGCAAGGTAGCCGGGTCCAGCCTGCACGCCGGCGTGGCGGCCAGGGCCGATGAACGCAAGAAGCTCGAACGGCTGTGCCGGTACATCAGCCGCCCGGCGGTATCCGAGAAGCGGCTGTCGTTAACACGAGGCGGCAACGTGCGCTACCAGCTCAAGACGCCGTACCGGGACGGCACCACGCACGTCATTTTCGAACCATTGGATTTCATTGCAAGGCTGGCCGCCCTGGTACCGAAGCCCAGAGTCAACCTAACCCGCTTCCACGGGGTGTTCGCACCCAACAGTCGGCACCGGGCGTTGGTCACGCCGGCAAAACGGGGCAGGGGCAACAAGGTCAGGGTGGCTGATGAACCGGCAACACCAGCACAACGGCGAGCGTCGATGACATGGGCGCAACGGCTCAAGCGTGTTTTCAATATCGACATCGAGACCTGCAGCGGCTGCGGCGGCGCCATGAAAGTCATCGCCTGCATTGAAGACCCTATAGTGATCAAGCAGATCCTTGATCACCTGAAGCACAAAGCCGAAACCAGCGGGACCAGGGCGTTACCCGAAAGCCGGGCGCCACCGGCTGAGCTGCTCCTGGGTCTGTTTGACTGACGAGCCTGAAGGCCAACGATACCAATCAAAATGCTGCGTTCACAGCGCCGCGGCAGGGATCCGCCGTGCTGGTTGTCGGAAAAGGAGCCGCTAGTGGGAAAGAGGAGGGTAAATTTTCAGCGTTGCTGGCTCCCCGTCAGCCGGATTGGGTTGCATCGCAGGGGTGTCGAAAGAGTCAACTGCGGTCCAAAGCTGTTGGACTTGGGTGAAAAGGGCGTTTATTCTTCCTATACGTGAACCGCATCCTACGGAATGAGTAACCCTTGCCCTATTGTGAGTAGAACGTCGTATAATTCAAACGAAAGCAGTTAATAGGTATGAAATATCACAGCACAAAAGAGCGACAGGACATGTTTAGATGATGTTATTATAAAATAATAACATCATGGATGAATAAAAAATAATTTTCTATCTTTACAACTATGTTATACTTCTATGATAAGGCTATGATGGCAAAGCCTTGGTTTTCCTAATCAAATAGTCGCCGAGATGGCTTCAATGCGACAGTAGGTCTACTGTCTCACAATTAATTCATGTATCAGATTTTTGTTCCCTGATGGGAAGTGTTATCCATACGAAAAGAATATGGGTAAAGTGTTACACCTGTATATGACATTCAGAATGTCCTGTCGGGGGAACTGGTACCAATTTAATAAAAGAAAACAGTATAGAAATGACAATCGAAGATATGCAAACATTAGCCCTAGAGCATGGGCTGAGAATTTCGGAAGAGATGAGCGTCAATGAGATGGGCATCGACTTTAGAGTTGCCTTTGTAAAGGAAGTAAACGGTGAGAACTGGGTACTCCGTATACCTCGAAGAAGCGATATGCTTGAACAAATCGAAAATGAAAGTAGAATATTGGATTTAGCCAAAAGAAACCTGTCGATCAATGTCCCTGATTGGAAAATTGTATCGGAGCGCCTAATAGCCTACCCTTTACTGGAGGATGCGCCTGCTCTGACATTCGATGCGATAACACATGAGGTTTCTTGGAACATAGATCGCGATAGCATAGCTTATGTGGAGTCTCTGGCAAAATCATTGGCCGAATTACATCGTATTACAGCTGACGATGTGAGAAAGAGCAACTTGAAAATAATGACTCCAAGTGAATTGAGGACCGAAATAGCTGACCGTATCCACTTGGTGAAATCTGAGATAGGTATCAGCGAGCCGTTGGAAAACAGATACCGTAGATGGTTGGACAATGACCCTTTGTGGCCTGAATTCACTTGTTTCATCCATGGCGATCTCTATGCAGGGCATGTCTTAACCTCGAAGGAAGGTAAGACCTCTGGTATCATAGATTGGTCTACTGCGCATATGGGTGATCCTGCACTGGACTTTTCTGGTCACGTATCGGTTTTTGGAGAGGATAGCCTGAAGAGTTTGATAACGGAGTATGCTAAACAAGGCGGAACGATATGGGATAGGCTCTACGAACAATCTATAGAGAGGGCTGCTGCAGCTCCATTAGCATATGGCGCTTTTGCGGTAGAGTGCAACGACGATAATCATATCAATGCCGCCAGAGCAGCCTTAGGTATTGTTCAATAAAATGATGTGAGGATACTTTTTTAAATGCTAAAATAGGAGTTCGATTGGTGCCACTTAAGAGTATCATTGATTTCTATTTTAGCCAGTATCCTCCACTTTTAGGAGCTCCTCGAAACTCGATTTTATGATCATCTCTTAAGATTTTGAGCCACCGCTCTACTATCTTGACAGGAACTAATAGCTCGTTTACTAAAAATGGTGCACGCTTTCCTGGATTAGTTCTTATCTGATTAAATAGTAGATTTACTCCCTCACTTACTCCCTCATTAGATTCGAAAAGTAGCTTTGATGAGACAATAACTCGAAAACCGTGCTGGAAATTTTCAAAGACAGGGGGACGCAGACCATAGGATGCGAAGCCTTCTTGGATTCGTTTGATGCCTGACCCATATTTTTCAATAAAATGCGCTTCTTTGAACGTGGCAGATATCCTTTTATTGCGCGCCCATGGCGAGTAATCTTCACGAAGAAGCTGATCAATCGTTAAGTTATCAGCTAAACCACCTGGATTGAAAAACTCTATGGAATTGTAATACACCCTGATTATGGAATCGGCAAATTAATTTGGACTTGGGTGAAAAGGGCGTTTATTCTTCCTATTACGTTGTCGGCAGCGGGCCAAAAAGGAATACGTCCATGCCCATCGAGGTGAAACCGGCTGTGAGCGCGGGTTCAAGCATATAGCCCGACAGGCGCGTATCCTTGCCGATCACGACACGATGGCGGTGGTCACCGCGACGAAAGACACGGCCAGCCGCCATGCCGACGCGCAAGGCGGTTTCCGCCGTCATCGCGCCTTCGTTGGCTTTGCCACGAATACCGTCTGTGCCGAAATATTTGCGCACCATAAGGTCGATTATCCTGTCGTCGGGTCGCCCTCAAAGGGGACATGCCTGCTGAACCGCGAATATAGAGAAATATCCCGAATGTGCAGTTAACGAATTCTTGCGGTTTCTTTCAGCGCCGCCAATACCGCCAGCCCGTCGCGCAAGGGGCGCGGCTCGTGTGTGCGGATGAAGTCAGCTCCACCTGCGGCGGCGGCAAGCTCTGCAGCGAGTGTCGCGGCCCCGACATCCCCCGGACCACGGCCTGTGAGCGCGCGCAGAAAGGATTTGCGCGAAACAGACAGAAGCACCGGCAAATCGAAGCGCAGCCGCAATTCATCGAACCGCGCCAGCACCGAGAGCGAGGTTTCGGGAGCAGCCCCCAGAAAAAACCCCATGCCGGGATCAAGGACAAGGCGGTTGCGTTTGATACCGGCACCCGTCAGCGCCGCGATGCGCGCGTCAAAGAACGCCGCAATGTGATCCATGATGTCGCCAGCGGGTGCCTCGCGCCGATCTGCCTGCCCGTCTTGCACCGAATGCATAACGACGAGTTTGGCAGATGATTTCGCCAATTGCGGATAGAACGCAGCGTCTGGAAAACCGCGAATATCATTGAGATAGGCCACACCACGCGACAAGGCATAGGCTTGCGTCGCGGGTTGATAACTGTCGAGCGAGACGGGAATGCCATCTGCCTTGAGCGCGTCCAGCACCGGCGCGATACGCGCGATTTCTGTGTCGGACGAAACAGGCGCGGCGTCGGGATTGCTGGATGCCGGACCGAGGTCGATCACATCTGCCCCCTCGGCCATCAGCTTACGCGCCTGCGCAATGGCTGCGTCTGGCGCCAGATACCGGCCTCCATCGGAGAAACTGTCCGAGGTTATGTTGACGATGCCGAAAATGATGAGCGATTTATTCATGGGGGCTTCTATAATAATAATAATCGAGCATGAGTCTCATACGGATGCTCGGGTCGAAAGGGAATCCCCAGGCGAGTAACCTGTTTGCGGTGATCCATTAGCTGCAGGAGCAGAATAGCATACATCTGGAAGCAAAGCCAGGAAAGCGGCCTATGGAGCTGTGCGGCAGCGCTCAGTAGGCAATTTTTCAAAATATTGTTAAGCCTTTTCTGAGCATGGTATTTTTCATGGTATTACCAATTAGCAGGAAAATAAGCCATTGAATATAAAAGATAAAAATGTCTTGTTTACAATAGAGTGGGATATGTGGAGTCGATTAGTCCAATTTCTCGGTCAAAGCCCAAGGCCTTTTCGGCATTAACCAAGAGTCTGCTTAAGCACAATTTTCTGGTGGGTAATCATAACTTTTGCCTCATTTGTGATGGATTGATCTATCTTGATTCTACTGAATCGGATCATCGGATTGCCAAAGCCGTAGGTGGGCAAGGTGTTCTAGAGAATGGTCTGCTGGTTCATCCCATCTGTAATAGGATGAAATCAGATCTGAGCCTGGAAGAGATTAGAGCGGCTTTGTTTGGTGAATTACTGTATTAATCAACAGAGCGATGAGCTCATTTTTGCAGAAGTATCAATGATTAATCACATGATTTAACTTTTGATACATTCAGCCAATATGGTTATTTTTAATTCAGTCCAGAATCACAACCAGAAACTAGCTGTAGTTTCTGAATGACCGTCAAGGTCCTTAGTTTCGCCCATAGATTCCCTCTGTGGGCTTTTTTTGATCAAAAATTGTATAGATGCTCTAAAATAAACCTTTTAGCATTTCATAAGCAATTAGGATTAAGGCTGAGACCATCAGCACAACAAAAATGAGTTCCACTCTAGTTAACAACTTAGTTCCATTTACTTTTCACTTAATTTATATAGCAGTTAACTCGTAGCATAAATGAAATAACATGACATGGAAAATAATCAAAAAGACAGAATTTGGATTTTGATCAGATCTGCATGTTTACATGCTTCTACAGCAGCTTTGAATGTTTCACTTAACCTTTAAACTTTTCTTAAAACTAAATATATTTACATATACATTCTAAAATTTGATAGAATTTATTAAAACTTTAGATTCTAAGTGTAAATAATGAGAAGCGCTAATATTCGACGTGATGGCTACTTAAAATTTCTGAATACATGGCAAGACCGTGATGTCATTAAAGTACTTTCAGGTGTGCGTCGCTCTGGAAAATCCACCTTATTGGCGATGTTTCAACAAGACCTAAAAGCACAGGGCGTACAAGCCGAAAACATCATTGCCATCAACTTCGAATTTATGGAATTTGAAGAACTCACCGATTACCGTAAACTACATGATTATGTATTATCCAAAGTTGATAAAAGTAAAAAAAACTATGTTTTTTTAGATGAAATTCAACATGTTACAAATTTTGAGAAAGTAGTCGACTCTTTATATGTTCGGGATTATATCGATTTATATATTACAGGCTCAAATGCATTCTTTCTAAGTGGAGAACTTGCGACTTTACTTACAGGACGCTATATAGAGCAACATGTTTTACCCCTTTCATTCCAAGAATTTAAACAGTGGCATATTGAAAATAATCCGATCATCCAACAATTATCAAATCGTGATTTGTATGCCATGTATACGCGCAGTAGTTTCCCTTATACGCTTGCCATGACTAGCCAGCAGGAAACTTATGATTACTTGCAAGCGGTCTATGCCAGTGTAATGTTTAAAGATGTTATTCCACGTTTGAATACTGCCGATATTAACTCTCTCGAGCGTGTCACAAGATATTTGGCAAGCGTGACAGGCTCAGCTATTTCCATCAATAAAATTAAAAATACCTTTGTTTCAAGTGGGGTTAAAATTTCATTTGAAACAGTAAAACGCTATATTCAGGGCTTACAGGACAGTTTGTTATTTTATAGTGCCGCACAATTTAAAGTACGCGGGCGTGAGTTATTACAATCCTCTGAAAAATACTATTTAGTTGATGTCGGATTGCGCCGGATTATGTTGCCTGATGCTAATGCTGATCAAGGTCATATCTTAGAAAATGTGATTTATCTTGAGCTTGTCAGACGAGGTTATACGGTCTATGTAGGGCGGGTTGATGAATATGAAATTGATTTTGTTGCTGTCGATACTTTACAGAATTTAACTTATTATCAGGTGGCATTAGAAACGCTCAATGAGGAGACACTCAGCCGAGAGTTACGTCCATTACAGAAAATTTCTGATTCGTATCCCAAGTATTTGCTTACATTAGACACGATAGGGACTGAAGCGAATTATAATGGTATTGTAAAAATGAGTGCTCTCGATTGGTTGCTATCTGAAAATAAGTAAAGTTGAGGGTAGACATGGATACTATTATTTATTAATTAAAACTCAAAGACTTTTCAGCATTAACCAAGAGTGTGATCAAGCATAATTTCTGCTCCAATTGTGATGGATCGATTTACCTCGACTCGATTGAGTCAGACTATCATGATTGAGCCAGAGTCGCTTACTGAAAGTAGCGAGAATTGCGCTGGAGTTTCTGAAGGATATTAATTCCTTAGTTTGCCCATTCATCCATCTGGGCATTTTTTTTTTGATTAAAATACAATGCGGTTCTTGCTAAAAAATGACGGCACCCACCATAAAACACAATATTCCAAAAATAATCCAAGGCCATATCTTTGCCTTCGGTTGTTCTAAATTCTGAGGATTATATTCCGTGTGTTCTAGCGATGTCGGTTGTGGAACACGGGTCTTTTTAGAGTAAGGTTGGTGTTTAGAGTAAGATAGTCCCGTACCTGGAATGCCGACACTGGTTCGCGTACCTTTTTTCCCAATATTTAGAGAAGCACCAGGTTTGCCAATGCTGGCACTGCTGATGCCTTTATGGGTCAGATTAATTTTAAAACCCGGGAATAATTTAATACTTTTACGAAATCTAAAACCCATATTTCTCTCATTCTAAAACTTAGCTCAATTCACGCGCTATACCAGGATCCATGATCTGCTAGAGATCGTACTTTGACGGCTATCATCAGGATACTAGTATATTTTTTATCTGATGATTGCAATACTACCTTTAAATACCGTCAAAAATATTTACTGTATATTTGCTGTAGGGTAATCTTAAAGCTGCTATTTATTGACTGATTGGTATATGACGACAGATAAGCATGAAGTGCTTCTTCGAATGCGAGCCATCGAGTTGCTTGCTTACTGGGAAGGTCGTTTGGTTACCAATCGTTTGATGAGCTGGTTTGGGCTCAGTCGACAGCAGGCTTCTGCGGATATCAAGCGTTACAATACGCTGTATAACCCCGATGCCTTGATTCATGACCCCTCCGTCAAGGGTTATGTGCCTAAGGCCAGCTTCCAGCCTGTACTGACTACAGCGCATATCAATGAATATCTCAATATGCTCTCGGGCTTGGTCAGTGAATCGCATGCCCTTATTGCGATGCCAGAACCGAATCTTACAGCAGTTCAATTACCTGATCGCAGTGTACGTCCTGAAGTGATTCGGGAAGTTTTGCGTGCCTGCCGCAACCAAAGTACTTTAAAAATGATTTATGCCTCGATGCAGAATCCGCAGTGGCATGAACGCATCATTTCCCCACACACCCTGGTGTATACCGGTTTTCGCTGGCATGTCCGTGCCTATTGCCATCAGAGCAAGCAGTTTAAGGACTTTTTACTCTCCAGAATTGATCGCACACCTGTTGTGATGGCGATTGAGTCAGTAGACCCTGCTCAGGATCAGCAATGGCATGAAGAAATTGTACTGACGCTGATCCCGAATCCAAAATTGAATGCAGCTCAAAAAGCGCTGGTCGAAAAAGACTTCGGCATGCCTGATGGCAGATTACAGATTCCGGTGAAAAAAGCCTTGGCTCACTATACTTTGCAGCGATATCAGGCCGCGATCACGCTGGCTGAGGCGGATGATGCCTTGAAATATCCCTTGGTACTACAACGCTCAGATATCGAAAAGCTGTCATCTTACCTGTTTGATCAAGCTTCATAGGAGATTGGCTATGTTAGAACAATTTCATTATGACAGTGACCTAATTGGTGGCTCACTGATGGTACGTGAAAGCCGGCTGATCGCGGATCTGTTATTACGAGAGGCGACTCCAGAACAATGGCATCAGGCCATTCAGATTGACAATATTCTGCAAAAAAGAACTGCGGCTTCGGCGCAACGCAATGCCACCGCTATTCGTAAGCGTCTGGAGCGCTTGGAGCCTGATTTCTGGAAAGCACTACGTGATGGGGATGATGAGCTGGCGACCCAGGTGGCTTTTTGTGGCGCATTGGAACGCAACCTGTTGCTGCTTGAGTTTATGGAAACGGTGATGAGAGAGGCCTATATCTCTCAGGCTCAATACCTGGACAGTTATATCTGGTCAGATTTTTTGGATGAACGCTCACAACGTGATCCGGATATCTTTGATTGGAAAGAGTCCAGCAAGAAAAAAATGGGGCAGGTGGTGTTTCGCATGCTGGCAGAAGCCGGTTACTTAAAAAGTACCCGTAAGCTGGAGTTGCAGCGCGTGATCGTCAGAGCAGAGCTGCGTAGCCTGTTGGAAGAACATTATAAACAACGCATTAAAAGATCTATGGAAGTGTCGCTATGGACGCGGTAGTTGTAGAGGGGCAGCAATGAGTCAAACAATACATGAGCGTCTGAACCAGATTCCAGAGCGAATTCTTTCCACTGAGTTTCTCACTGGACAAGGATTGGGCAATGAAATTGGCTTCTGGATTTTTGATTATGCGCCTGAAGATGAGTTGAAAGTGCGCGAATATTTGCATTTTCTCGAAGGGATGCTGGAGAAAAAACACAGTCAGCTGAAGGTGGTGAATATCAACCTGCTGCAAGCCGTGGTGGATTATCTGGCTGAGCGTAACTTCATCGATAAAGCCATTCAAATGCAAAAAGCCAAAGGCGATGAAGCGCTGCTCAAAGCCTTAAAGGGCCCACTGCATATGGATAAGTTCGCGCCGTATCTGGTGAGTAAATATGCCACCAATGCGCAAGATATTGTGTTGATGACTGGGGTTGGGTCGGTTTGGCCACTGTTACGTGCCCATCACTTATTAAACAGTTTGCATTCGTTACTGGGGCATAAGCCAGTGGTGCTGTTTTACCCAGGTTATTACGACGGTCAAGCGATGAGTTTATTTGGAAAAATTCCAAGCAATAATTACTACAGAGCATTCAGATTAGTGCCTTAACACGGCAAATAGAAATAAGAATTCCGGGGAATTGATTGAGATGAACATTAAAGAACTTTTTTATAAGCCATTAGATCGTGCGATTAACGGGGTCGTAAAAGCAGACCAGAATGACAATACTACGGTTTATCAGGAACTCGATGAGTATGTGGTCACCAATGAACTGGAAAAGCATTTTCGGGACTTTTTCCAGTCTTATGGCACAGACCTAAGCGATCCTTCGATTGCCAACCGTGTCGGCGTATGGATTTCGGGCTTCTTTGGTTCAGGTAAATCACATTTCCTGAAAACCTTGTCGTATATTCTGGCCAATAAAGTGGCACGTGACGCGGAAGGTAACGAACGCAGTGCTGCAGAATTCTTTGATGAAAGCAAAATCCGGGATGCGTTTATCCGTGCGGATATTGGTAAAGCGGTTAGTCATCATGCCGATGTCATCCTATTTAATATCGACAGTAAAGCCAGCTCCAATGATGATGGTAATCCGATTCTGAATGTGTTTTTACGCGTGTTTAACGAATATCAGGGTTTTAGTGCCGATCATCCACATATTGCACATATGGAACGTCACCTGAGCCAGAAAGGGGTGTATGAGCGCTTTAAACAGGCTTTTGAAGAATCTAGCGGCATGTCCTGGCTAGAGGAGCGTGACGGCTATCAGTTCTATCAGGATGATGTCGAAACCGCAATTTCCCAAGCCCTCAACTTATCTGCTGAAGCTGCGCATAAATGGTTTGAGGATTCTGAGCAGACCTTTAGTGTTTCGGTGGAAAACTTCTGTCAGTGGGTGAAAGAATACCTGGACAGCAAAGGACCCCAGCAACGCATGTTGTTCTTGGTCGATGAAGTGGGGCAGTTTATTGGCAGCGATACCCGCTTGATGCTGACACTGCAAACCATTACTGAAAACTTGGGTACGATCTGTAAAGGCCGCGCTTGGATTATCGTCACCTCGCAGGCAGACATCGATGCTGTTTTAGGTGAGATGTCTTCTTCCAAAGCCAATGACTTCTCCAAGATTGCTGGACGTTTTAAAACCCGGTTATCACTGTCCAGTTCCAATACCGATGAAGTCATCCAGAAACGTTTATTACGTAAAACCCCGGAAGCTGAAGCACTGCTCAGATCAGTGTTTGAGCAAAAGGGCGATATCTTAAAAAACCAGATCACCTTTGACCGTTCAGGCCCAACACTCAAGAACTATGAGGGTCCAGACAGCTTTATCAATAACTATCCTTTTGCGCCGTACCATTTCCAGCTGGTGCAGAAAGTTTTTGAAGAAATCCGTAAGGTCGGTGCGACCGGTGCACACCTGGCCTATGGTGAACGGTCCATGTTGGATGCGTTCCAGATGGCCGCGAATGCGATTGCTACAGATGAAGTCGGGGCCCTGGTTCCTTTCCACCGCTTCTATACTTCAGTGGAAGGATTTCTGGATACAGCAGTGAAGCGTACCATCGACCAGGCAGGGCAGAATAAAACCCTGGATAGTTTTGATGTGCAGATGCTGCGTACCCTGTTCATGATCCGCTATGTCGATATCATCAAAGGTACGCTGGATAACCTGGTGACTTTGTCGATTGAGAAAATTGATGAAGATAAGCTGGCATTGCGCAAGCGGATTGAAGAGAGCCTACTGCGTCTGGAAAAAGAGAGCCTGATTACTAGGAATGGTGATGAGTTCCTGTTCCTGACCAATGAAGAACGCGATATTACCCGTAAAATTAAAGCCACAGACTTAGCGGCTTCAGAAGAAAATAAAGAGTTAGCTAATCTAATCTTTAAAGATTTACTGAGGGATCAGAACAAATACCGCCATCAAGCCAACAAGATGGACTATCAGATTGGTCGTTTTCTGGATGGTCATAGCCTGGATGGCAAGTATGAGAGCGATTTGAAAGTTGAAATCATTTCTCCACTGGATACGGAATATAACCTCTACACAGAAGCTTTCTGTATTGGTAAGAGCGCCGAGGCCGAAGGGCAGGTACTGTTTAAACTGGCAGACGATAAACAGTTCTTTAATGAACTGCGCACCTGGCTGAAAACCAATAAATTCATCCGCTTAAATGATGATGGTACCCAATCCGATATCACCCGTATTCTGGCAGACCGTGGCCGTGAGAATCAGGAGCGTAAAAAACGTCTGCGTGCCCGGGTCGAAGAAATGTTGCTGGACGCGGAAAGTTATGCCTTGGGTCAACATCTACAACTTTCATCTTCAAGTCCAACCACCAAGCTGGATGAGGCTTGTCGTTATCTGCTGGAAAACACTTATACCAAACTGAGCTATTTGCAGGTCTATCAGCAGGATGCCTGGCGTGAACTGAACGCCGTCTTGACTGTTGATGATATGGCGCAACTCGGATTGTCTCTGGATGGCGGTCAAAGCAATCCGAAAGCCCTACAGGAAGTAGAGCAGTACATTGCACTACGGGCCACTGGTACAGAGCGTATTCTGGTCTCGGATGTGATAGATCGTTTTGCCAAACGCCCTTATGGCTGGCCAGATGCCGAGATTTTACTGCTGGTAGGTCAGCTGGCGGCAATGGGGCGGATTTCTCTGCAGTTAAATGGCGGCAGCTTACAGTTGAAAGAGGCCTTTGAGCCTTTACAAAACAGCCGTCGTCGCCGTGATGTGTCGATCATTAAAAAACGCCAGACTGATGATCAGGTGTTGAAACAGGCACGCCAACTCACCCAAGACCTATTCTCGGCCATGGGACCAGCGACAGAAAAAGAGCTATTTGAATTCTATACCCAACATTTTAAAAACTGGTTAGCCAACTTTAAGTCGTATAAGAGTAAAACTGATGTCGGGCAGTTCCCAGGCAAGAAAGTGATTGAAAAGTCGATTCTGACTTTGGAACGTCTGCTGGCGAATAGCGACAGCTTTGATTTCTTTAAGGCCGTGGTCGAGAACAAGGACGACTATCTGGATCTGGAAGAAGATTATCGTGATATTCATGAGTTCTTCACTAACCAGATGCCGAGCTGGCAGCAACTGCAACAGGCCTTACGTCATTTTGAGAAAAACAAACAGGCGTTGGGCAGTGATGATGTGGCAAAAAAAGCCCTGTCTGAATTACATCGTATTTCCACCCTTGAATCTCCCTATGGCCTGTTAAATAAAGTTGCTGATTTGGTTCGCACCGTGGAAAGTGTCAATCAACGCTTACTAACTGAAAAACGCAGTCAGGCGCTAGAGCAGCTGGATGACAAGATCAAACAGCTGGAAGCTGAAATCAAGAACAGCGGCATTGCTACAGCTGAGCTGAGTAACAAGCTACTGCGTCCGCTGCAATTGCTCAAAGCGGATATTGAAGTGGAAACTAGCCTGTCCACCATTTATATGCTGCAAACCCAAACCGCCGTCGAGCGTTTTGATGAAGCCTTGTATGAGTTGGAAAGCGAAGTTCAGGCGGAAATCCAGCGACAGGCCAAAGCGGCACAACTGGCTCAGCGCAAAGCCGAGAGTGTAACCAACACTGCAACCACCTCCAGCCCAGCTACATCAGCACCTGCTGCGAGTCCGGTACAGCCTGCGATAGCCGTAGTGCCACCGAAACCGGTGGTGGAAGTCGATGTCGCCAGCATTTACAGCAAAAGCTCCAGTAGTGTCTATCTGGAAACAGAAGAATCAGTGGATCAGTTTGTAGACGCACTCAAAGCTGAATTGAAAAAAATCGTGAGTGACAAAAAGCGTGTGCGTATCCGCTAACAGGGCTTAGGGATATCGGCATCAGTCATTGATTAAAGGTTTAAAGATGAATACCAGTAATATTAAAAAATACGCACCGCAAGCACGAAATGATTTTATCGCAGCGATGCGCAAGCAGGCCGCCAAATATGGCATCACCGCAGACCGCATTTTACCGGCTGAACAGAAAGGCGACTTGCTGCTGATTGGCGATCAGGTTTTTCCGCTATCAGTCATGAAACCACGTGACAAGCTGATCAAACGCATTCAAACCAGCAGTTTTGAGCAGACGATTGATTATATCGCTTACAGCTGGTTTAACCGTCTCTGCGCGATTCGTTATATGGAATGCAAAGGCTTACTGGATCATGGTCGCCGTGTACTCAGTAGTGCCGATGGCAGTGCAGGCTTGCCACAAATTCTGGAAGAATGTCTGGACATTGAGCTACCGAATTTAGATGCCAGCCGTGTGGCTGATCTCAAGCTAGATGGCAATAAAGACGAAGAGCTGTATCGGGAGCTATTACTGGCTCAATGTCATGCGTTGAATCAGGTGATGCCACTCCTATTTGAACAGGTTTCTGATGAGTCAGAACTGTTATTACCTGACAATTTAACCAAAACCGATTCTTTGATCCGTGATTTGGTGAGCAGTATTCCAGAAGAAGATTGGAATGATGTGCAGATTATTGGCTGGTTGTATCAGTTCTATATTTCTGAAAAGAAAGATCAAGTGATTGGTAAAGTTGTCAAGAGTGAGGACATTCCTGCCGCGACGCAACTCTTCACCCCAAACTGGATTGTGAAGTATCTGGTGCAGAATAGTGTCGGTCGTTTATGGATGATGGCACAGCCGGAAAGTACCCTGGCCAGCGCATGGGAATACTATATTCAGCCGGCGGAACAGACCGATGAAGTCAATGCACAGCTGAAACAGCTGATTGATGTGCGGATCAGTGAAGATGGCGATAGCTTAAACCCAGAAAGTATTACGGTGTTGGATCCGGCCTGTGGTTCGGGGCATATTCTGGTGGAAGCCTATGATTGCTTAAAAGCGATTTATTTAGAACGTGGCTACCGCAGCCGAGATATTCCACGTTTGATTCTGGAAAACAACCTGTACGGCATTGATATTGATACCCGTGCAGCACAATTAGCTAGTTTTGCATTGTTAATGAAAGCGCGTGAGGACGACCGCCGTTTATTTAGCAATCCACCGAAGCTGAATATTATTGCGTTGCAAGACAGCCAACCTGAACGTTTAGACGCATTCAGTCAGGACTTGGCAAATACCGGTATTGCACAGGCAGATTTAAAAGAGTTACTGGGTTTATTTGAACACTCTTCGACCTTTGGTTCTTTAATTCAAATTCCTGCAGCATTTGCGAAGAAACTACCTGACTTAGAAACCAAGCTGAATACAGCATTAGAATCAGGAGATATTTTTGCACAGCAGTCAGCACAAGAGTTATTGCCTTTAGTACAACAAGCTATATTACTGGCTAAACAATATGATGCAGTAATTGCAAACCCGCCGTATATGGGCGGTAAGGGCATGAATACAGCACTTAAAGATTTTGCGAAGAAAAAATTCCCTGACAGCAAGTCAGACCTGTTTGCCATGTTTATTGAGCGTGGATTTGTATGGTGTAAGGACAATGGCTTTAACAGCATGGTCGCTATGCAAAGCTGGATGTTCTTATCCTCTTATGAGGCGATGCGTGAAAAGCTGTTACAAGATCGCACGATTCAAACTATGGCACATTTAGGTGCAAGAGCATTCCCTGAAATCTCAGGAGAGGTGGTACAAGCGACTGCATTTGTGATGCAAGGTAAACATCTAAATGGGTTCAAGCCCGTATTTTTTAGGTTAGTGGATACAGAGCAGGATCAAAAAGAAAATGAATTAAAAGCAGGACTAAATCGCTTTGATTCAACGATTCAAGATGACTTTAAGAAAATTCCAGGTAGTCCTGTGGCTTATTGGGTGAGTGAAAAGGTAAGAGAAATTTTTATATTAGGAAAATATGTGGATGATGTTGCAGAACCTAAAAGTGGCCTATCAACTACAGACAATAATCAATTTTTAAGATTCTGGTTTGAGGTTTCATATTTAAAAATTGGATTTGGTATTACCAGCATTATTAATACTCAAGATAGTGACTATATGTGGTTTCCATTTGTTAAAGGGGGAGATTTTAGAAAATGGGCTGGTAATGAGGTGTATGTGGTAAATTGGAAAAATAATGGTCGTGATATAAGAGAAAAAACAAAAGGGGCAGCTGGAGGTCGAATAGTAAGTCCAGAATTTTATTTTAAAACAGGTGTTACTTGGTCTGGAATATCAAGTAGCCTTCCTTCAATGAGAAAAATGACGAATTCTATTTTTGGAAGCGGAGGGAAAGCTTTATTTTCGAATGAACATTTAGATGTATTTTTAGGTTTTATGAATTCTAAAATAGCTATAAGCCTTTTAAACATCATAAGTCCAACGTTAAATTATGAAGCAGGGCATATTGGTAAATTGCCAGTAGTGAAATTTGATTCAATTCCTATAAATAAAGTTATCCAGTCTCTGGTTGATATATCTAGATCGGATTGGGACTCCTATGAAACTTCATGGGACTTTACTCAAAACCCAATTATCCGTACGGGGCAGCTAAACCTCGAACAAGCTTTTAACACCTGGCAACAGCAAAATGCTGACGCCGTGGCTGAGATGAAACGCTTAGAAGAAGAAAACAATAAGCTATTTATTGATGCTTATGGTTTACAGGACGAACTGACGCCTGATGTACCCGATGAACAAATCACCCTAACCCGTGCCGACCGTGAAAAAGACAGCCAGCGTTTAGTTTCTTATGCACTTGGTTGCATGATGGGACGCTATAGCCTAGATGAACCTGGCTTGATCTATGCCCATGCAGGCAATCAAGACTTTGATCCTAGTCGTTATCAGACATTCCCAGCCGATGCTGACGGTATTATTCCACTCACCGAAATGCACTGGTTTGAAGATGATGCTACACACCGTATCCAAGAGTTCTTAACTGCAGTGTGGGGTAAAGACACACTAGACGCTAATATGCTGTGGTTGGCAGAAAGCTTGGATAAAAAAGCTAGTGAAACCGCTGAAGACACCATTCGCCGTTATCTTGCTAGTAAATTCTATAAAGACCACATGCAAACCTATAAAAAGCGTCCGATCTACTGGTTATTTAGCAGTGGTAAACAAGGCGCTTTCCAGGCGTTGGTGTATTTGCACGGCACTGTTGCAAATAGAGATTTGAGTCGATGATGTTCCCTTTAAAAAGTGCTTAGAGACCGAAAACCCTGTTGATTAGACACACTTCACCCTGAGGCTGACCATAATAAAATGACGATGCTTGTCCTTTACGTAGTGCACGCATGACTTCAATACCTTTAATTGTGGCATAAGCAGTCTTCATAGATTTGAATCCTAATGTGGCCCTGATGATTCGCTTTAACTTACCATGATCACATTCAATGACATTATTTTTATACTTAATCTGCCTGTGCTCAATATCTACTGGACATTTTCCTTCTCGCTTTAACCGTGATAAAGCATGGCCATAGGTCGCTGCTTTATCTGTATTGATGACCCGTGGAATTTGCCATTTTTTCACCGTATTGAAGATCTTTCCTAAAAAACAATAGGCTGATTTACTGTTCCGTCTAGCGGAAAGGTAAAAGTCAATCGTATGACCACGTTGATCAACTGCACGATACAGGTAAGTCCATCGCCCCTTCACTTTGATATAAGTCTCATCCATATGCCATGAATGTAAATCTGTAGGGTTACGCCAATACCAGCGTAACCGTTTTTCCATTTCTGGAGCATAACGCTGAACCCAACGATAAATTGTACTGTGATCCACATTTATGCCTCGTTCAGCGAGCATTTCTTGAAGTTCACGATAGCTGATGCCATATTTACAATACCAACGAACAGCCCAAAGAATGATTTCACCTTGAAAGTGCCGACCGTGGAAGGGATTCATCTGCTGTATCTCGAAATAAATAAGATATTTAGCTTATCATGTCAGCCTATTTGCAACAGTGCCGGAAGATGCTCTATTTGATTTGGCAACTACACTGTGTGAAATTTCAGATACTTCATCTAACCAAAACAAAAAATTTGACTACAAGGCAGCAGAGAGAGCGCGTGAGTGTATTTTGGCGTATCCACATGAAAACTTAAGTTTGTCAGATTTAGAGAAACATGCTGATCGTGACCGCTGGAGCCTTTCTCGTGATTTCCGATTATTATTTGGAACTAGCCCACACCGTTATATGATCATGCGTCGCTTAGAAACAGTTAAGTTCTACCTTGCTCAAGGGGAGTCTATTGTTAATGCTGCTTTAAATGCAGGCTTTTTTGATCAGAGTCATATGACCAGACATTTTATAAAAACATTTGGTTTAACTCCCACTCAATGGAAAATGATAAATATTAAAAGATAGCCGTTCGATTTGAACGGCTAATTTGTCCTACAGCAGATTTATTCCATTAAGAAAATCTTTGAACATAAAAAGCCCTGATAAAATCAAGAGTATACCCATCAGCTTATTTAGCCGATTAAACCAGATAGGATTAGCAATTTTGTTGCCTAATAATTTTCCAACCAGAGCATAGGTGAATGGTGCGCCAACAGCACCAAGTGAAATCAGTAAAGAAACTATCAAGATCATGATTCCTGTGATTTTGGCTGCAGGGTACATAATTGTCGTAACAGGTAGAATGACGAGAATGGCTTTTGGATTTAATAACTGAATAAATAAGCCATTTAAGAATGTTAGATGGCTTTCTTGCTGTTGAGTTGTTTCTACATTCGCCCTAATCATTTTTATAGCCAAGTAGAATGTATAAATTGCACCCGCTAAAGCAATATAATGAATCAATCCATGTGGAATAACAGCTTCACCTATATAGCCAAACAATACGAATAAGATCAACATGGCGAAACCAATGCCTAGGTAAAATCCTATAGTCTTTTTTAATTGACCTGTAAGGCCAGAATTTAGCCCCATAAAATTTACAGGGCCTGGGCTATACATAACGCTTAATGTATAAAGAAATATTTCCACAGAGTTCACTCAATTAGATAGCAATAAACATCAAAGAGAGAACGGTATCGAGTTATAGGCCTTAAAGATTGTACGTTTGTGCTGAACTAATTAAAAATTTCTATTTAACTTATGTTCACCTAAAGTTCACTTCATAAGTGTATAAAGAAACTATGTATTGTATTTTCAATTGCTTATATAAATATTAGTCTTGGTTTAGAATTTTAAAGTTCATGAACTATGAGAAAAAACTAAGATACGATCAAAATTGTAGAACAACAAAATTATTTATACTAATTTACAAGCCACGCTGTTTAAGCGTGTCATTAAAAAATAAATCTTTTAATCTCTCCACACAATCTCCACACAATCTCCACACAACATCAGCAATTCATAAACACTGCTATTTCAAAATAGTAGTATCTAAAACCCCCCCTCTGAAAAAGCATGTCAACACATTATCATTTAATAGGTTCAATACTTATTACAACTGTACTTTTAATCGGCTGTACACAAGCCAAAGATGCTGAACAGTCCCCAACAGAAATGCCACCAGCGGTTGTCAGTACCATCACGGTATTACCGCATTCCATGAATTTAATTGAAAATCTTCCAGGCCGTGTTGTCGCTTACCGTATTGCTGAAATTCGCCCGCAAGTAGGTGGAATTGTTGATAAAGTACTTTTTAAGCAAGGCTCTTATGTGCAAGCAGGTCAACCGCTTTTTAAATTGAATTCTGAAATATTTCAGGCAGATGTAAAAAGCAATCAAGCCACTTTAAACCGTGCACAAGCTGAGGTGACACGTTTGCAGGTGCTGTTAAAACGCTACACTGAATTAGTAAAAGTAAATGCGGTTAGTCAGCAGGAATACAACAATACCGAAGCAGATTATCAAAAAGCAAAAGCCGATGTGGCGCAAATGCAAGCCATGTTAAGCAGACAACAACTTAATCTTAAATATGCGACTGTTACAGCCCCTATCTCGGGAACGATTGGTGAAATCTTAGTGACTGAGGGTGCATTAGTTGGTCAAGGTGATACTAATGCAATGGCCGTAATACAACAGATTAATAAAGTCTATGTTGATGTAAAGCAATCAATTAGTGATTATGAAAAACTACAGGAAGCTTTACAGCAAGGTGACGTGTCAAATACCAAACATACGGTTGAAATCCTAAATAGTCAGGGTAAACCTTATAACGTTACAGGTGAAATCCTATTTTCGGATACTAAAGTTGATCCTGATACGGGTGATGTCACAATCCGTATTTTAGCCAATAATGAAAATCAAAAACTTTTGCCAGGCATGTATGTTCGAGTCAATATGAGCCGAGCTCAAGTTGAAAATGCGCTCCTAGTTCCAGAACAAGCGATTCAACATGATATTAGTGGTAAAGCCAATGTTACGATTGTTAATCAAAAAGGTTTAGCGCAAAGCAAGCCTGTTCAGCTTGGTCAACGTTATCAAAATAACTATGTGATCAAACAAGGGTTACAAGCAGGTGAGAAAGTCATTGTTGAAGGGGCTGATCGTATACAGCCTGAGCAAAAATTAAAAATTAAGCAGTGGCAACCTACAAATATTAAGGAAAATGGAGGACAGCAATAATGTCCCAATTTTTCATTAGGCGTCCTATTTTTGCATGGGTGATTGCTTTATTTATTATTCTGTTGGGTGTACTAAGCATCCCCAAGTTACCTATTGCACGATTCCCAAGTGTTGCGCCACCACAGATTAGTATTACGGCAATCTATCCAGGTGCTACGCCAAAAACATTGAATGATAGTGTTGTGACCTTGATTGAGCGGGAAATGTCAGGTGTCAAAAACTTACTTTATTACAGTTCAAGTTCAGATAGTTCTGGAACAGCAACAATCACCGCAACATTTAAACCAGGTACAGATGTAGAACTTGCACAAATTGATGTGCAAAACAAAATTAAAGCCATTGAGTCACGCTTACCTCAAACAGTGCGACAACAAGGGCTGATGGTCGATGCTGCGTCGTCTGGTTTTTTAATGATGGTGGGCTTAAGTTCACCGAATGGCAAATATAGTGAAATTGATGTCAGTGACTATATGACTCGCTATGTGATTGAAGAATTAAAGCGGGTTGACGGTGTTGGTAAAGTCCAAAATTTTGGTGCTGAAAAAGCCATGCGGATTTGGGTCGATCCAGATCGTTTGGTTTCTTATGGATTGAGTATTCAAGATGTGAATACAGCCATCCAAAACCAAAACTTGCCGATATCACCAGGTCGTATTGGTGATGTTCCTGCTTTGACGGGGCAACAAATTACTATTCCTTTAACTGCTCAAGGTCAATTAGAAACTGTAGAGCAATTCAAGAAAATTAGTTTACGTGCTCAACAAAATGGCGCCAATGTTCGACTGTCGGATGTCGCTCGTGTCGAAATCGGGGCACAGATGTATAACTTTGCGATTTTAGAAAATGGCAAAGCCTCTACAGCTGTGGCGATACAAATGAGTCCTGGTGCCAACGCTGTCAAGACTGCAGAAGGTGTTAAAGCGAAAATTGAACAGTTAGGTTCAGCACTGCCTGATGGTATGAAATTCTCTATACCTTACGACACTGCACCTTTTGTAAAAATCTCGATTGAAAAAGTAATCATGACATTGCTTGAAGCTATGGCATTAGTTTTTATTGTCATGTTTATCTTTTTACACAATGTTCGATACACCTTAATTCCGGCGATTGTTGCACCGATTGCATTGCTTGGCACATTCTCAGTCATGCTGCTTGCTGGTTTTTCGATTAATGTGCTGACCATGTTCGGTATGGTGCTTGCGATCGGGATTATTGTCGATGATGCGATTGTGGTCATTGAGAATGTTGAACGCATTATGGCGACAGAAGGCTTATCTCCAGTTGAAGCCACATCTAAAGCCATGAAGGAAATTACCAATCCGATTATTGGCATCACCTTAGTGTTAGCCGCTGTATTCTTGCCGATGGCATTGGCGTCAGGCTCAGTGGGGATTATCTATCGTCAGTTCACCATTACCATGTCGGTTTCAATTTTATTCTCAGCTTTCCTTGCACTGACATTAACCCCTGCGTTATGTGCAACGATGTTAAAACCGATTGATCAAGACCATCAGAAAAAGGGTGTTTTTGCATCGTTTGATCGCAGTTTTGAGAAGCTGAACAATCGCTATGAACGCAGTTTATTTAAAGTAATTAAACATAAAACCCTCGCAATGTTATGTTTCTTAGGCATTGTCATTGTGCTGATTTTTAGTTTTAAACACGTTCCGACTGCGTTTATGCCAGAAGAAGATCAGGGGTGGTTTATGACTTCGATTCAACTTCCTGCGGATGCAACTCAAGAACGTACCCGTAAAGTCGTTGCTGAGTTTCAAAATTATTTAGACCAAGAAACGGGGATTAAAGACAATATGGCGGTCTTAGGTTTTGGTTTTAGTGGATCTGGTCAGAATACAGCGATGTATTTTACCAATCTATTGCCATTCGAAGAGCGTACTATTACGGCACAAGAAGTCGTGAATAATGCCAATATAGCGATGGCTGAAAGTTCAGAAGGTCAAACCATGTCTGTGTTACCACCAGCAATTGATGAATTGGGTAACTCATCTGGTTTTTCACTGAGATTATTAGATCGTGGCAATATTGGCATGCCTGCTTTAAGAGAAGCACAAGATCAGCTTTTAGCATTAGCAGCACAAAGTAAAATCGTGGCGGAGGTCTATCCTGAAGGTTTGCCAGATGGCAGTTCTGTACAGCTTAAAATTGATAGAGATAAATTGCAGGCATTAGGTGTTAATTTCAGTGATGTGACCGATATTATTTCAACCTCAATGGGTTCGATGTATATCAATGATTTTCCAAATCATGACCGTATGCAGCAAGTCATTGTGCAACTTGATGCCAAATCACGCATGAGTATTGAAGATATTCTTCAGATTAAGGTGAACAGTCAAAGCGGTAAATTGGTTTCAATGTCTGAAATAATTACTCCAATTTGGCAACATTCCCCACAACAATACAATCGTTACAACGGTCGTCCATCATTGAGTATTTCTGGCAGTCCAGCAGCAGGTATATCTTCAGGACAAGCCATGACTGAGATGGAAAATTTGATTGAACAACTTCCGAAAGGTGTGGGTTATGAGTGGACTGGGATTTCTCTAGAAGAAAAACAGTCGGAATCACAAACCTTGTTTTTATTACTGTTGTCGATGTTAGTCGTTTTCCTTGTCTTGGCAGCGCTTTATGAAAGCTGGTCAATTCCATTCTCTGTGATGCTAGTTGTCCCTCTAGGGTTGATTGGCGCCTTTTTAGCAGTAATGTTACGTGGTATGCCAAATGATATTTTCTTTAAGGTCGGCATGATCACGATTATTGGTCTATCTGCAAAGAATGCTATTTTGATTGTTGAGTTTGCAAAAGCACTAAGAGAAGAAGGAATGGGTTTAGTGGAGGCAACCGTTGCAGCCGCTAAATTGCGCTTACGTCCAATCCTAATGACATCTTTGGCATTTACCTGTGGCGTTATTCCTTTAGTCATTGCCAGTGGCGCTAGTTCTGAAACTCAAAAAGCGATTGGTACAGGCGTCTTTGGCGGCATGATCAGCGCAACAATTCTAGCTGTTATTTTTGTACCGATTTTCTTTATTGTCGTCATGAGCATGGTTGAGAAATTCTCGAAACGTAAAGCGGCACATTAAGCATCAAAACTGAGAATAAAAGCTGTGGGTTAACGAGTTTAGCCCACAACAAATCTTTCATTTACATCTTTATTTCAGAATTGATTTAATAAACCATCAATATAGGTTTAATCATGAAAGCTACCAATCTTGATCCGAAACGCTGGTGGATATTGCTCGCTGTCGTGCTTGCATTTCTGCCGATTGTGATTGATATGACTGTACTGCATGTTGCGGTTCCCTCATTAACCCAATCGCTGAGTGCCACAAGTAACCAAGTCTTATGGATTATTGATATTTATCCATTACTTATGGCTGGACTTTTAGTTCCGATGGGAACTTTGGCTGATCGTGTCGGCAATCGTAAGATTCTGCTGATTGGCTTGGTTATATTTGGAATTGCCTCAGTCCTTGCGGCATTTTCCCAAACGGCTTCTATGCTGATTGCCGCACGTGCTTTATTAGCATTAGGCGGTGCCATGATTATGCCCTGTGTATTGGGTATTATTCGCAGAACCTTCGAAGACAGTCGCGAACGTGCCATTGCGCTGGGTATTTGGGGCACAATCGGATCAGCCGGTGCCGCCATTGGACCGCTCATTGGTGGGGGATTGTTAGAATATTTCTGGTGGGGTTCAGTTTTCCTGATTAACGTCCCAATCATGCTGGTTGTCGCACCAATGTGCTATTTCTTATTGTCCCGAAAAGAAGCTATAACCCCTGGACATTGGGCATTTGGTCAAGCGCTATTGCTGATTGTCGGTTTGATTTCGTTTGTATATGCACTAAAAGCAGGCTTAGGCGGTAAACAGTCGTTGTTGATTGTCTTGCCTTTGGTCGTTTTATCTATCGGCTTATTAACCATATTTGTACGCAAACAGCTGAATTCTCCTCAGCCGATGCTAGATCTTTCGCTATTTTCACGTCCTGCTATTTTAGCCGGCATTATTATGGCAATGGTTGCTGCAGGCGCTTTGGCAGGGGTTGAGTTAACTTTGGCAATGGAGCTGCAATATGTCATTCGTTTAACACCGCTGCAAGCCGGTCTTTTTATGGTTCCGATTATGGTTGCGGCCGCTATTGGCGGGCCTATTGCTGGTTTTTTATCCAATAAATTTGGACTCCGTCTGGTTGCGACCATGTCATTAATATTGGCAGCAATTGCGTTGGTCAGTTTGAGTTATTCAGATTTTCATCATCCGGGAATCATCGTTCCCTTTATTTTAGCTTCGATTGGATTAACACTGAGTATTGGTTTAACAGCTTCATCCATTGCGATCATGGGCTCAGTACCTGCAGAAAAGGGCGGTGCGGCAGGTTCACTTGAAAGTACAGGTTATGAACTGGGTACAGGACTAGGTATTACTTTATTTGGTGTTTTCATGGCCTATATATTTGGCAGTCATCTTCAAGTGCCGTCAGATTTAACTGCTGTTTTAGCAGAAAAAGCCAGACTTTCGATTGGTGATACCTATTTAGTGGCGAGCCAGTTACCCGTTGAACAAGGTACAGCATTGATTAACGCAGGTAAAATTGCCTTCAGTTCAGCTCATGTTAATTTATTATTAACAGCAGGGATTATCATCGGGATACTCTCCATTGTGGTATTTTTTATGCTAGCTAAATATCGAGATGAGAATTCATTGTGATGAAATTTATTTGAGGATCATCAAACAGAATGGTTAAGTTCAGACATCAATTTATCTTAAATTTATGGTTTAAATTAAGCCGTATTAATCTGAACTTAACACATTATAAATGAGTTGATGTCTTACGATTTAGTTGAATAGTAAAACAGCTGCCACCTAAGTTTTTGGATTTAGAATAATAAATATGACCTTGGTGTGCTTCAATAATTGCATCAATCACTGCCAAGCCTAATCCAGTACCGCCATCTAGACATGATCTAGAGTCTTCCAGTCGATAGAAGGGTTTGAACAGGTGTTTAAGATGCGATTCATCAATACCAGGACCTTCATCTTCAAACGTCAATACCCAATGTTCTGCTGTGGTTACAGATGTAATATTTATTTTTCCAGCATTCGAATATCTTAGAAAGTTAGAGAACAATGCAATAAAGACCTGTTCCATCCTTCTTATATCAACGCAAACCAATTTATCCGTCAAATTTAAAACAATAGTTAAACCTTTAACATGAAACCGTTCATTAAACATCTGCAGACATTTTTCAATACTATTTTTTAAATTGGTCTTTTCTAGTTCTAATCGTAATTGTTTATTTTCAATAAGTGTCAGTGTCCGTAAATCTTCCACAAGGTAAGATAAGCCTTCGACTTGGTTCAATAAGCTTAGGTGTAAAGCTTTATCGGCAATAAATATACCATCGACAATACCTTGCAAGCGACCTTGTAATATTGTCACAGGTGTTCGTAATTCATGTGCAATTGCAGCATTCCAAACAGTTGAATTCTTAACTGATACTTCAAGTTGGTTTGCCATTTCATTGAAGTTCTCAATAAGAGACTTGATTTCATGTGGAATATCATGATGTGGCTGTTTAATTCTGAGTGCTAAATTGCCTTGTTGAATTTGTTGAATAACATCTGCTAAATCACTAATTGGCTGTGTATAGCGTTTTCCATATTTAAAGGCGAGGATAGTAGAAAGAAAAAAGCCTGTTAATAGCACTAAAAACAGCCAGATAAAGTCAACGGAGGTAACTGAAAATTCATTTGAATTAATAACTTGTGTATTTAGAAAACCTATTTTTATCGCCCAGCTATAAACAAAATAGCCAATCATGAAAGATAACAGCGTAATGCCTAAATTGAATAGGCTCATCATGATAATAAACTGGAAGTTAATTCCAACAGAATTTTTAAAAAAGTTAAATTTCATGATTTTGATCTAAGCGATACCCCACGCCACGGACATTGATTAATAAGCCATTTACATCATTTTCTTCAAGTTTTTTGCGTAATTTGCTGATATGGCTATCTACAGTGCGATCTAAAGCATCACTTTCAGGCATACAGTTTTGGATCAATTCATTACGTGTAAAGACTTTATTCGGTGTTTTTGCCATCAAAAACAGTATCTTATACTCAGTTAACGTAAGGTTGAGCAACTGATTTCTTTGACCATTTGAAATGTAAACTTGATGATGATCTGGATTAATTTCAATATTTCTATAACGAATAATATTAGTTATTTCCATATTTTGGCTTGTACTTCGTCTAAGTACGGCTTGTATTCGTGCAATCACTTCGTTTGGGTTAAATGGCTTAATAATAAAGTCATCAGCACCCATTTTTAGCCCCATGATCTTATTCACTTGATCATCTAAGGCAGTCAGCATAATGACAGGTAAATGACTTGTTTGACGGATGATTTGTAGAATTTCCCAGCCATTTAGTTTGGGTAATTTAATATCAAGGAGAATCAGGTCGATAGAGTTGGCTTTTAGGCACTCTAAAGCTTGTTGTCCATCCAATGCACGGATGACCTGCATGTTTTCATTTTTTATGTATTTTTCAAGAATGTCACCAATATCATAATCATCTTCTACAACGAGAATGACGCTGTTTTCGAAGCTGTGCTGTAGATTTGGATACATATATTTTATCTTAGATGAAGTAGCTATGCATTTTAACATTTAATTGTGTAATGGAGATGATTAGACGAGCAGTCATTTATATTTGTAATTGAGGGGTGACATATAATAAAATTCGTTGCATATCAGTATTAATGAACAAAATGTCAATTATCATTCATTTAACATAATGGCTGTTATACGAAACGAGAGAGTGTTAGAACCCATTTAAAGTGTCTATATTCTCACCAATAAAAATGTCCGGTTTCTCCGAGGTAAAATATGACTTTTGAACAAAAATAAGCCATTGTTTATTCTTTTTATTTCCAACAAAATTCCAGAACTCATCTACTTCGAGAGATTCATAATGACTTTGCTGAGGCTGAATTTCATAGGTTGATTCAGTTAAAGTACGTAAAACTTT
>NZ_VPEJ01000026.1:0-41462 GCF_013417245.1 Acinetobacter sp. YH16042 | reverse complement strand
AGAGGAATTGCCACAAGATACGATAAGCTAAAACGTAACTATCAAAGCGCTGTTGCTTTAGCTTGTATATTTATATGGTTGCCTCTTTAGCTCAATTTATCGGCTGTAAATGTCAACACACCCTAAAAGAGGTGTCATGCAGAATTATTTTTATGAAGTCCATGTTTAATACATTTTAGTAATTCTAATTTTTAAACAATGATTTAAATTTTATCCCAAGCATCCTTAATAGCATGCTTAGCATGTTCCCATTTCAAACGGGAATCTGCTTTAAACTCTTCCCATTTGGTTTGTAAATCCGGCTCAGAATCTTCGAAACGCGCATTCTCACCGTATAAATGACGTTCGCGCTCACCAAGCTCATAAGCTGACCTTAGATCACGGTCATAGTCAATATCGGGTACTTCTCGTTGAAGATCGCCATAGTACGGTCTATTGGAGTAATCCGTACGCCAGTCATGATGTATTGGATGTTCATTTTGATGGTCGTTCATAGTAATAACTCCGATAAATTATTTAATAAATTGCAAAAGTAGTGATCCCTGGGCTACTTCTGCAAATAAAAATTACTGTTGTTACTTTGACTACTGGTCTTGCTGTTCATTCTGCTGACGCTGTTGATCAGACTGTTGGTTTTGTTGATGTTGGGGGTGCTGCTGCTGTTGCTGACCATTCTGTTGACGTTGTTGATCAGACTGCTGGTTTTGTTGATGTTGGGGTTGCTGCTGTTGTTGCTGACCATTCTGCTGACGCTGTTGATCAGACTGCTGGTTTTGTTGGTGTTGCGGTTGCTGTTGTTGTTGCTGACCATTTTGCTGACGCTGTTGATCAGATTGCTGGTTTTGTTGATGTTGGGGTTGCTGCTGCTGTTGCTGACCATTTTGCTGACGCTGTTGATCAGACTGCTGATTTTGTTGGTGCAGCGGCTTTTGAGTGTTGTTGTTCTCTTGATCTTGGTTATAAATAGACATAATACTGTTCCTTCAAAGATTAATTAGATAATCTACTCAATTACAGTAGATGATTTATTAATAACATGAATATTATAAATTTAAATATTTAAGATGTTACATAATCTGTATTAGGTTTCACTGTGTTTAAAAGTAAATTATTGGGTACTGTTTTATATGGATAAATGGGTTTTATTTAATTACATGAAGCTAACAATAATAATTTTTTAATATTTTTGAAAGTGATTTCATAATAGCTTTATATAGAATTTTTAATTTTTTAGTAGGTTTTCCTTTAGTTGTAATTTTGAAGTTATAGAAGTCTTTTTTAAAGTAGATGCAATAGAAAAAAGTACCTACAGGTTTATATTTGTTTTCAGATCCTCCACGCTTTAACAGCCCAGTGCAAGAAATATAAATATCTGATTTAAAAAGTTTTTTACCATTCACTATCAATTGTGTGGTGACTTGTTGAGACTCAGCTGTATATTTTTTTATAAGTGATTGTTTTATATTTAAAATACGCTTCTTGAATAGTAAGTCATAACTAACAATAGAACCATCCAGAAGTATTCCAGAGTTTTTATCTTGTGAAATTCTATATGCTAAATAACCTGCACTCGCACTTTCAAATAGCGTTATCGATAGGGATTTTTTAGAAATAAAGTCAAAAATTGATTTCATATAAATTATCCTATGAATATTTTATAAAAGAATCATAATTGATATTTAAATATGAATATGTGAATTAAGTCACATCAAAAAAATGTTACTTTTTAAAAACTTGTTAAAAATTATGCTAAAGGTGTGTTTTATATATTAAAATTTTTAAAATATTACATTGCGTTAAATTTTTATTAAAAAAAATTAACAAATACTACTTATTTTCTGAACTATGGTTAAGAAGAATCATTTACCGCGTGAGAATTATAATGCCTACAGCAGTAAAAGAAAGAATCTTAAATTTAATAACCAAAGATCATCAGAAATATTTCGAAATTGTTGAGTTCTTCTTAGATGCTTCAATACCTAATTCTGCCAAAGAATTAAAGGCATTTAAGGTTTTAGAGAATGAAATTATAACTCTCGAACACATTGATGAGATGCCAAATGAGATAGACCATCTTGTCGATTGGATTCATCATAATAACCGTACACAGTGTGAATATTATAAAGAATACCTAGATAGACGAAAGCAAGGTAGAGGAAGAGAGTATTTTTCATCAGTTAGTAAAGCTTATGAGTTTTTATACAAGGTTGCACCCACAAAAAAAGTGGATGGTTCATGGCTATATAGCTTTACTCAGTATTGGAATGATCCAGTATTTAGAGATTTTATCCAGATATATTTAGAGGAACTTGGTCTCGGTTCAGAAAAAGCCAATCACGTGAGAATGTACGAAAACCTACTACTGGCACATGGTTTGAATCAACTATCTTTAAATTTATCTGATGCCTATTACCATCAGGCAGCAATTCAGCTTGCGCTTGCATATGCACCTTCAGAGTTTATACCAGAGATAGCAGGTTTTAATTTAGGCTATGAACAACTTCCTTTACATTTGCTAATAAGCAATTACGAGTTAAAAGAACTTGGAATTGATGCACACTATTTTAATGTTCATATCACGATAGATAATTTTGATAATGGGCATGCGCAGCTTGCAACCAATGCTATTAAAAAACTTTCTACAAGGTACAGATCTAAAGATGAGTTCATTCGTAAACTCAAAATTGGATACCTCCTAAATAACAAGGGAATGAGTTCAGTTCAGATAATTAAAAATTTAAGCACTGAAAAGATGGTGCTAGAAATATTTAAGAAAAAGGCGATCGTTGGTAAACACATGCATAGCAATAAGTGCATGTTTAATAATAAAACAACGAATGAATGGCTGTCTGAAGATGATAGTGTTGAAGAGTTTATTTTTGAACTTGTCAGTATGGGCTGGATAAAATTGAATCGACCACCTGAAGAGAGTAGGTTTTGGCAGATGATTCACGACGAAGACGGTAAAATGTTTGGAGTGTTTAATGCTGTTGAAAAAACTTTTATTTATGACTGGATTGCAGGTAAATCAGTAGATTCCAAACAAAATCAAGTAAATAATGAGTTTGTAAAAAACTTCCTAGAGACCAATTCATTTAGTTATTTAGCGAACCATGAAATGGCTGAGCTTAAGAAACAATTTGATGGAAGTACGAATACAGGATACAAGATCAACAAACTTCTAAAGTATTTAGCACCTCATATGCATCATCAAGAAATTGGTTTATGGAGTACCCAACGTATTGTTGAGTGTTTATTTCCATCTCTAGCTCGTCAATAAAATGAATGCTCAAAAAGTTTTATAACTTTTATCGTTAATAACAACCGTCTTCGGGCGGTTTTTTACTAATATGTGATAATTCTAAAGATAAAAATAAATACATGTTTATTAATAAAAAAATAAAATAATGCTTAGTTTTTTGTAAAAGTATACAAATTTTGAAATAATTTAATTAAAATAAATTTGTATACTCGCCATATCCTAACCAAGCCTTTTAGATGCAAAAGCATACAACTCTGAAAAGTTTATAACTTACTGTAAATACTAAGGAATACAGTTTGATGCTTAACATTCCAATCCAATCCAAACTCGGTGGATTCTACTTTTTCTATTATTCAATAGTGGGTACATTCATGCCGTATTGGAGTTTGTATTTAGAGGATCAAGGGTTTAATTATCAAGAAATAGGTGTTTTATCTTCGATTGCAATTGTGACACGTTTTTTTGCCCCATTTATTTGGGGGTGGATTGCGGATAAATCCGGCAAGCGTATGCTTTTAGTTCGAATTGCAACTTGGATGGAAGCCTGTATTTGGTTTCTGATTTTTATAATTCCCAACAGTTTTCAGTCTGTTGCATTACTCATGCTGGTTTTTAGTTTCTTTCAAAATGCCATATTGGCTCAATTTGAAGGAGTAACTTTATTTTGGTTAGCTGAGCGGCGTGCAGAACTTTATGGAAAAGTCAGAAAATGGGGATCAGTTGGTTTCATTGTTGGGGTATTTGGAATAGGGGCTTTGCTAGAAATAATACCTGTTTCCATGCTTCCTATCATGTTGTTATGCATTGCATTTCTCGCATTTATTTGGTCATTTACGATTAAAGAGCCCGCTACTGCACCATCTTCACAGAAAAAACTTGAACCACTTTGGCCTATCTTAAAACGGCCTATTGTAGCGAGTTTTTTTATCATTGAATTTTTTCTGCTCTTTTCGCATGCACCGTTTTATAGTTTTTATAGCAATTACCTTAAGCAGGCCGATTTTTCGACGAGCCAAATCGGTTTTTTATGGTCTGTCGGAGTCATTGCGGAAATCATTATGTTTGCCTATGCCAATGTCTTTTTTAATCGATATTCTTGGCGTAACTTAGTGCTCATTTGTTTGGGGCTAACAGGGATGCGATGGTTGATTGTAGGCTTATATCCGGCGGTGTTTATCACTCAATTTGCTGCGCAAACGATTCATGCCTTCAGTTTTGGATTATTCCACTTAATCGCGATGCGAATCATTTTTCAAAATTTTACTGCGAGTCAACAAGGGCGTGGTCAAGCGCTATACAGTACCATGTGGGGCTTAGGTGTTGCGAGTGGCAGTATTTTAGCAGGCCGATATTGGGACATGCTTTCGGGACCCGTTATTTTTATGATCGCAGGACTGGTGGTTATACCTGCCATGTTTTTGGTCGTGGGCTTGCCTAAAACGATCCAAAAGCAAGCTTAAAACAATTCAGTATTTTGATAAATCTCAATGAACTAAAATCACCTGATTACGGTCGAGCTCTTTGGCTTGATATAAGGCCTGATCGGCTTGATTTATCATACTTTGCAAACTTGGAGCATTGGGCAAAGACTGATGAATCAGACCTATACTCACCGTAATATAAATCGTATTTTTTTTATCAATAAAAATAGGCGTAGTTTCAACGACTTTTCGGATACGCTCAGCAATACCTTGAGCTTCAGCTGCTGCAATGTTCGTGAGTAATACACTAAACTCTTCACCACCAATACGTGCAAATAAATCTGTTTCACGTAAATTCTTACGCACAACGCTCGAAAATTCTTGTAAAACTTGGTCACCAACATAATGCCCATATTGATCATTTAATTTTTTAAAATGATCAATATCCATCATGATAATGGAAAAGTTAAGCTGAATTTGGTTTTGTAGGTAAAGCTCACCTTGCTCGAAAAAATATCGACGATTCATCGCATGCGTTAAACTATCATGATTTGCAAGGTATAAAACCTCTTTATATAGTTCGTGCCGATTTCGGCTAATAATACAAAGAATCAACGGCGAGAGAATCAGCATGGCTAGGCCGATACGGACTGAAATTGCTGTCGATAAATAGGCTGATGAAGAATCGTGTAAGTAGAACGCATTTAAATTGTAATAGGTCGCTAAAATGACTACGGCATTAATCAGTGATAATGTAAATAAGCGATAGGTTAATGCTGCCCAAATCAAAGCCGCTAAAGGGTAGAGAATTGCCCCTGGGCCTGTAGAAACGGCTGTTAAAAATACGCAGAAGACAACTGCAATAGCTGGAAATATTTTATTGATCTGAAAGCTTTGATGGCGTCGATCTTTGAAATAAAGTTTCAGATCGGCCAGTTTAGGAAAAGACAGAATAAGTGGCAATATAATCAGCGCATTTAATATTTCGGTAATCCACCACATACCAAAATCAATCGACAATCGATCGGTTGACATAAACGTATAGGGTATATAAGGCACGGTGAAAATAGCAAAAAGAGCACCCGCAAGGCATCCACCGCAGGCGATGATGACAATCATGGTCAGAAATGTGAAACCTTTATTATAGTTTTGATAGTTCACCTGAAAATATCGCATAAAAAATAGCGATACCATGCTGTTGGTTAAATTTGAAAAAGTAAGAAATAGGGTGAGTTGGAAATAATTGCCTGTCACTAAATCTGCGAGCATATAACCGGTAAATGCACCTAACCATCCCCCCAGATTACTCAGTTTGGGAAACCTTAAGAATATTGCTAGCAATACTGCATTCGCAGGCCAAAAAAATCGCTAAATAGCTTAATGGGCGGCTGAAAATACCAACTAAGCAGCAGCAAAAAATAACTGCAGCGACTATGACAAAAGCCATGCTGTGGCGTGTATTAAGCGGAGCAAGACTATTCGAATGCAGTTTCATTAGCTTATGTAAGCCTAGGTTAAATATGGGAGAATTCGTTTTTTTCGTATATTAAACGATAAAAAAGATTTTATATTATTTTATTGTAAATAGTGTGATTTGTTTGGCATTTAGCTGATTTGTAGTTTCGTTAACGGAGATTGATTTTCTGGATAAAGATGAAAAATGATTGTTATGAAAATGTGATAAACCGCGGATTTGTAAAAAAATGTGTTACTTTAAGAGCATGATTTATATGACTGATTAAATGTATGAAAATAGCATATCTTACAGTTTTACTCATGTTAAGTTCATCGTTGGTGATGGCGGCAGATAATAAGAATACAACTCAAAATTCAGAGGCTAAAAATCAAGTTGAAGCGGTGAATAGCTTTAGGGTGACAACACGTTCTGAATTGGTCGGCTTATGGGGTATGGAAATTCCGACCAATAAAAAGTGCGTTGAATATTATAATTTTAAGAGCAATAATGATGTTGTGATCAAAAGCGGTGAAGAGTGGTCATCTGGGGTATATGACTATCAACCTGCGCAAGATCCGAATGTGCAAATTCCAGCACTGATTTTACAAGTGAAATATGACAATAATCAGATGGATTGTTCGGGCAATATTCAAGATCAAACCGGCGAAATTTCACAGTACTTTGTAAAGTGGAAAAGTCCATCTGTTATTAATTTCTGTGCCAATGATCAGGGTCAACAGTGTTTTGCGACATTGCGTCGAGTTTTACCTTAAGTATGACTATAGATCTTTCTTATGAAAATAAAAAAACCACTCATTTGAGTGGTTTTTTTGACGCTGAAGTTTTATTTCTCTTCATGTCCTTCGACTTTCTTTAATAGATGTTTTTCAAGATAGTGAATATCCATTGCTTGTTCGCAGAAATTTTTATCTTGAAGAATCAAATCTTTATGTAGCGGAATATTGGTTTTCACGCCAGTTAAGATAATCTCTTCTAGAGCTTGTTTCATGCGCGCAATAGAGGTTTCACGATCTTTACCATGCGCAATGAGTTTTGCAATCATTGAATCATAGTATGGTGGGATGCTATATCCTTGATAGATATGAGAATCTAGTCGGATACCTGCGCCACCCGGTGCATAGAAATGATCGATTTTGCCCGGTGAAGGCATAAATGTAGATGGATCTTCCGCATTAATACGACATTCAATCGCATGACCTTTAAGTTGAATATCTTCTTGTTGAAGATCCAAACCTAAACCGGCAGCAATGCGTAATTGTTGCTCGATAATATCTACGCCAGTCACTTGCTCAGTAACAGGATGTTCTACTTGTACACGAGTATTCATTTCAATAAAGAAGAATTCACCTTCTTCAAATAAGAACTCGAATGTACCAGCACCACGGTATTGCATTAATTTACAAGCATTTACACACGCTTCAAGAATATGCGCACGTGCTTCTTCAGGTAAACCCGGTGCAGGCGCTTCTTCAAGCACTTTTTGATGGCGACGTTGCAATGAACAGTCACGATCATAAAGGTGAATTGCATGGCCATTACCATCTGCAAGAACTTGCACTTCGACATGGCGTGGCTTTTGAAGGAAACGTTCCATATAAACGGTGTCGTCACCAAACCACATTTCCGCATCACGTTGAGCAGCTTGTACAGATTCGAGTAGCGTGTCTACACGTTCAACGATACGCATACCACGACCACCACCACCAGAGGCAGCTTTTACGATCAATGGAAATCCAATTTCTTTGGCTTCTGCCAATGCATTGTGAATCGTTACAGCATGGTCACAACCCGGAACAGTCGGTACACCGGCTTTTTTCATCGCAATAATGGCAGAAACTTTGTTCCCCATTAAGCGAATGTGTTCAGGACGCGGACCGATAAAGATAAAACCTGAGTTTTCTACAATTTCTGCAAACTCAGCGTTTTCAGATAAGAAACCATAACCTGGATGGATGGCATCTGCACCGGTGATTTCAGCCGCTGTAATAATGGCAGGGATATTGAGATAACTTTCGCTGCTGGCACCTGGTCCAATACACACTGCTTCGTCACAGAAGCGTAAGTGCATTAGGTCTTTGTCGGCATCGGAATAAATCCCTACGGTTTTAATTCCTAAAGTTTTGCAAGCGCGGGTGATGCGGAGCGCAATCTCACCACGGTTTGCAATTAAAACTTTTTGCAACATTGTGATTCCCCGTGGTCTTAAGCGCGATAGCGGAATAATGGTTGACCGAATTGGATCACTTCGCCATTTTTAACCAAAATTTCTTCAATTACACCGCTTTGAGTTGCTTCAATTGGGTTCATGATTTTCATTGCTTCGATGATACCGAGTGTTTCACCAGCAGATACAGTTTGACCAACTTTCACAAATGGTGCTTCACCTGGATTTGGCGCAGCATAGAACACACCAACCATAGGAGACGGCTCAACAGCACCACGTGGTGAACGAGGTGCAGCAGGCGCAGCGGCAGGTGCAGCCATAGCAGGCGCAGCGGCAGCAACTACTGGATTGCGACGAGTTAGAGCAATCGATTGATCGCCTTCTTTAACTTCAATCGCCTGTAAGTCAGATTCAATCATCAAATCGATGAGTTTCTTGATTTTACGGATATCCATGAACAGTATTCCTAATTAAGATTGAGAAGTTGGTTGAATTTTTTCGATGGCGAAGTCTAGTGCTGCGGCATAACCTTTTGCACCTAAACCACAAATAACGCCAACGGCTTTATCAGATAGATAGGAGTGATGTCTAAATGCTTCGCGAGCGTGGACATTTGATAGATGTACTTCGATAAACGGAATGGCTACACCTAGAAGGGCATCACGCACAGCAACCGAAGTATGTGTTAGGGCTGCTGGGTTAATAATGATAAATTGAACGCCTTCTTGTTGCGCTTGATGAATTCGGTCGACGACAGCGCCTTCCCAATTACTTTGGAAAGTGTCGAGAGAAATGGAAGCGTTTTGAGCCTGTGAAATCAGTTTTTGGTTAATATCTTCGAGTGTTAGATAGCCATAAACTTCGGGTTCACGTTTTCCCAGTAAGTTGAGATTCGGTCCATGAATGACCAAAATGGTCGAGCTCATTCAGCCTGCTCCAATAAAAAGTTGCAAATTTACTTTGCAAGATACCTGCAAAGTTTGCTCATTATGGCATAAAATTCCACATTTTTTTTATAATTTCTTTGAATTGACGTGAAAAGCATGTGCCGAGAATGGGCTATATAATGCGAACTTTGCAGAGAATTGGCAATGTTAAAAGATTACATTTTTTATCATTATATTGTAGGGCATCATTTTAAACCCAATTGGCTAAAACTGTTGATATCTTTTATGTAAAGGAAACGATGTAAAAAATTTTCAATGATGCGCAATGAATAAATTTGATGTTGGTAGAAAAAGCTGTGCGGTATCGTTTATTTTATATAATTAGCCTTATTTTATCGGTTAGCTAGCAGCCGCTTTTTTCCTGTACCTGAGCGATGTTTAAGAATACTGTTATTTAGAAATGTTTTAAAGCGGATCATTTAAGGAACAAAATAAGCCATTTTTAAACTTTTAATCTTATAAATATTTTATAAAACAATTGGATATGGATTTTGTGTTTTTTGCCTAAGTGTTTTTATTCCTTTGGTGTGTTATTGGGCATATTGGGTTTGGGCTAAATAAAAAGAATAGCGCCATGGTTTTTGATCAGGGATCTTTCTTGTATTTATATACCGTTATTGATTTGTCTAAATGAAAGGATACTTATAATCTAATATTTAGGAAGCAGGGCATAAATACTGATAATTCACGATGATAAACTTTTGTCTAAAGTTCAGCATTGAAGTGAATGACTATTTCTTTCAATTCTGTAGGCAAAATGCGTAATGAAGCTGCACATATGTACAAGCTTATAGTGGCAAAAGTTTTTGAAATAGATTGTAAAGTGAACAATCGTTAAATACAGCCTCAAGACGTGCCTTACACTTAAGCAAGAGATTGTTAGCCAAAAGTGAGCATGCTACTCCAATGATTTTTCGGAACTTATGTTATGCTCAAAACCTGATATGTTTTTATAGATAAAACTTGATAATATCGGGTTTTATGGGATAACAAAGCGCTGGCATGAAAATGTGTTAGCCGTCAAATGGATAATAAGAGAGAGCTTTATGAAAAAATGGTTCATATGCGGTATGGGGTTGGCTGTATCTGCGGTAGTTCTAAGCGGATGTAATACGTTGCAAACGGAGAGCGCAACAGCAGGTTTATTGATTTGCGAACCTAATGAATTATGTCCTGTGGTGACTGTGGCTTGGAATGAACAGTTGAAAGATACAGCCAGTATTTACGTGGCATTAAACAGTGCGAATAAAAATTATGACATTCAAAAAATTTCTCTAAGCAATGCTCAAAAAAATATTGAGTATGCTGCAGTGCAAAAAACTGAATATGATATATTTTTAGGCATGCATCGTTCAAAAAACAGCATAACTGTGCCTAGTAAAATTTTTACAGAATTGAATAGCGGTAAAAATATTTCTCTTACGGTTCATACTGATCAAGGTGCATTAAAACGTTATATCTATAAAGATGGCAAACAGTCTTTGCTGTATCAGCAACTAAAATCAATTGCTCAAAAATAAGCCGAATAGCAATATTGTTTTATAAGCTTTGGACTTGAATTCCTGTGATTTTTTATTATCTATTCTAAGCTTTATTGCGTTGTAACTAGGCTTTGAAAGCCTTAAACTGATTTTGAACTTAACACCCGTAGAATGATTGCAATGGTATTGGACAAAGACTTAATTGAAGAACAGCAGCTTTTGTGTGAAGAGTTTGACTCTGCATATCGCGCTGTAAAAGAGACGGATATCATTGCCATTGCTTTGCATACCTTAAATAAAGAACCGATTGTTGGCTTGCGTAAACTGCCAGATGAAAACAATGTTTCTTGGTTTATCTACGGCGGTGAATTGGATGGAGCTGAGGACTTCTTTGAATTAATCAGCGTTCAGGAATTAGCGAAAGAATTTCCTGAAGCACTGCCATACTTAGCTTTAGACACGGGTTACCGCTTTATGATTGACTCAGATGATTATGAAGATGTTTGGAAAGAGGGTGATGAGGCTTAATTTATGCATTCTCCGATGATGTATAAAATTTATGTCCTTATTTTCTCTGTGTTTATTGCATCTGTAATACATGCAAATGTGAATGAAGCGTTTACTCCACAACTGACTCAAGCTGAATATAATGCTCAGATACAAGCATATACTGAGCAAATTAATTCAACCAAAGCCATTTTGGATGACCCAGCCTCTACAGCAACTGGTCAGCAGCAAACTCAAGCTTTTTGTTTAAGATTGAATGCATATCGACAGATTTTAGAAATCTCTCAACAAAATTCAGCTCTTGAAATGGCCAATCTAATGCAAGTGGCTTCACAGCATTATTTACAACAACAGCAACAAAGTATGCAGTCGTCTGGACTAAACGAAAGTGCGTTTTGTTCGAGTCCTACAAAATAAATTGAGACGTAAACTTTTTCTTCTAAAACTTTTTGGATTCTATTCGGTGATAAATCTAACGTGGATAACCTTTACATGATTCATGATGTAGCATCCGCACACATTTACTCATATACGACATTCTATTCGAGTACGATAATCAAATGATTTAATCACTTTGAATTTTTATCGAGTTTCTCTCAGTATGGTTGATGGATAAATAGACAAATATTGCGAGTATGATAAGATGATTGAACACATTATTTTTGATGTTTGAGGAGTTGTTTACATGACAGCTTATACTTCAGTAATGAAAGCAAGCCAATATGAGGATGATATGATCCCGGGCCTTGCTATACATGCATTTCGCCATGCTTTTGAACAAGCAAGTGCGTCATCCACTGTGGTTTATGTAAAAGGTCTACAACTGGTTCAACGTCTGCAAAATGGTCAAGAAGTACAAATAAAAGATGTTTCAGCCGACTTTGTACAAGTGGATGATCTACCTAAAATTTTAAAACGTAAAAAGAAAATAGAGGAAATTGTTTAATACATGCCTCCACAGCCTCGCATTAGAATGTTCGCGGGTCCAAATGGTTCAGGTAAAAGCACAGTTAAAGAATATTTATTGCCCCATCATATTGGGGCATATTTAAACGCGGATGAACTTGAAGCTCAACTGAAACATTCACACCGGCTCAATTTGTTGGATTATCATCCCGCTTTAAAATCAGAAGCATTAATTAACTTTCTCGATACGAAAAAACGTCCCGCTGATGGAGACTTTATTCCGCTATTAGCACGTAAACCTCAGATATTAGATCCCTGGAAAATTGAATTTCATCCAGATCAGATTGATTCATATCTTTGTGCAAGAATTATTGATTACATCCGTTTGCAGTTTTTAGAGTTAAAAATTAGTTTTACGTTTGAAACGGTGATGTCCCATATTTCAAAGGTGGAATTTCTACGCGAAGCAAAAAGAAAAGGCTTTCGAACCTATCTGTATTATGTTTCCACTATTGATCCTGTTATCAATATTTCACGTGTTCAGTACCGAGTGAAAACGGGTGGACATGGCGTGCCAGAACAAAAAATTCGTGAACGTTATTATCGAAGTATGGATTTGTTAATGCAGGCGGTAGAAGCAACGGATCGAAGTTATTTATTTGATAACTCTGCCAATGGACAGCATGCGTCTTTCATTGCGGAAATTGAACAAGCTGAAATTTTAAAGATGAATTCGGGTATTCAGCGTTTACCGTGGTGGTTTGTAGATAAGGTGCTCAAAGAGTTTGAACCGAAGTAATATCAATCGTAAGTGATATAAAAAACAACAGGATAACTCTATGCAAAATATAGACAATGAATTACAACAACATTCAAACTCATCTCCATTAGATCAAACGGATCTAGATCAAGTCATTGAGCAGCAAGCTGAACAAGAACAGCAAAAAAACAATTCATCATTTGATCCTTTATCTTCTCTAGATTTGACCGACTTAGCTGAAATTGGTTCGAATATTATAGAATTGGGTTCAGATGCTTTAACGTGGGTGAGCGATGCACTCAGCGATATCAGTATTGATCTATAAACTATCTATTATTTCAATTAACTTCATAATAAACAGCCTTTATTGAAAAATCTCCGAGGATATATTTCGTGATTTTTCAAGTTTATAAATTATTTCTAAATAAATTAATCAAACACTCTTGAAACGTTGAATTTTTCAATCAGGAAAAGGCAAGTCAGAACGAATATTTCGATTGGAGAGCTTGCATCTTTTTTTAAATAACATATTATAAAAACATATATTGTTTTTGTGGCTGATGAATATGCATCCATTTCTAACCGCTTTTCTCGGCGGGACCTTATTGGGCCTAGCCGCAGTTGGCTACCTATACGTACATGGTCGAATCGCCGGTATCAGTGGTTTAATTGCGCAAATGTTGAATCCTCAAACGATTTTAAAAACACCTGCGATATGGTTTTTAGCGGGACTTTTTATTGTGCCTTTTATCTACGGGAAAATGACCTCTGTGACAATTGAACTGGATGCAAGCCCATGGATGATGATCATTGCCGGGGTATTGGTTGGATTCGGAACGCGATTAGGTTCAGGTTGTACAAGCGGACATGGCATTTGCGGTATTAGTCGTCTTTCTAAGCGTTCATTCGTTGCAACTGCTAGTTTTATGTTGGCAGGGATTATCACAGTTTATGTAATGAGACATGTAATCGGAGCTTAATGATGAAAAATATATTGGCTTTTATTTTTGGTGGAATTTTCTCATTAGGTTTAATGATTTCTGGCATGTCTAATCCAGAAAAGGTCTTAAGTTTCCTTGATATAACAGGGCAGTGGGATGCGAGTTTAGCTTTTGTGATGATGGGAGCCATTGCAGTTGCATTTATTCCATTTCAAATGGCCGTTCGTCAATCAAAACCGACAACCTTTGATGGGACGGCGATTGAATTACCGAGTAATAATCAAATTGATGCAAAACTCATCATGGGGAGTGTTATCTTTGGAATAGGTTGGGGAATTGCAGGAATCTGTCCAGCGCCAGCCTTTACTTTGATTGGACTTGGCTACTATCAAGCAATTTATTTTGTTGTGGCGATGTTTGCAGGCGTCTATCTACATCGAAAATTTGCGGGAGCAAATTAATGTCAAAGCGTGCACAGGTACAACCTTTTTTTGATGAAAATACCAATACATTCAGTTATGTGGTATCTGATCCGCAAACAAACCGATGTGCGATTATAGACAGTGTATTGGATTATGATGCTGCTTCCGCAACTACTCAAACTAAGCATGCAGATTTGATTATTCGTTATATCCAAGAAAATAGCCTAAGCGTAGAATGGATTTTAGAAACGCATGTGCACGCAGATCACTTAACGGCATCACAATATTTAAAACAGGTTCTTGGTGGCAAAATTGCGATGAGCCATAACATCAAGATTGTGCAGGAAACATTCAGTGCCATTTATAATTTTGATGTGAAATATTTTAATTCACATCAGTCTTTTGATTATTTATTTGCAGATCATGAAGCATTTAAAATCGGCGAGTTAAATGCGTATAACATTCCAACGCCTGGACACACACCTGCTTGTCTGAGCTATGTGGTTGGTGATGATGCTGTGTTTGTCGGTGATACCTTATTTATGCCTGATTATGGCACAGCACGCTGTGATTTTCCCAAGGGCAGTGCAGCAGTATTATTCGATTCAGTACAAAAGATTTATCAGTTAGCACCTGAAATGCGCTTGTTTTTATGCCATGACTATTTACCAGAAAATCGGTCAGAATACTGCTGTGAAAGCAGTGTACATGCACAAAAGGAGCAGAATATTCATATTCACGTTGGTACGAAAAAAGAAGATTTTGTCACAATGCGAACTCAGCGTGATGCAAATTTGGCTATGCCAAAACTGATTTTACCTGCAATACAAATCAATATGGATGCAGGTAAATTTCCAAAACCAGAAGGGAATGGTATTCGCTATTTAAAAATTCCTTTTAATCACTTTAAATCTGCAAATTAAAGACAAAAATCCTTTAGGTTGAATGTAGCTCGCTATTTCATTTTATTAAATAGCCTAAGCAAATTAAATAGTTGTTACATAAAATAGCCTAAGTGTGATTAATAAATTTTAACGGTCATTTGATTTCATTCCATCAACTAGGCATCATAATGTCAATTTAACATAGTATTCAGAAATGATCCTAAATTACGAATATCATCAAAAATTAGAAGGCGAAACGCATCCACTAGTCTTTATTCACGGTTTATTTGGCAGCCTGAGCAACTTAGGGATGCTTGCCAGAGCTTTTCAAAATTCACATTCAGTGATTCAGCTCGATTTACGAAATCATGGTAAATCACCTCAAAGTACAGAAATGAATTATCGTGAAATGGCAAACGATGTACTTGAGACATTAGATGTAATTGGCATCGATAAGTTTTCAGTGATTGGCCATTCCATGGGAGGAAAGGTCGCAATGCAATTGGCTTTAATCTCAGAGCGGGTAGTGCAACTTGTTGTACTGGATATCGCGCCCTTTGCATATCAAGAACGTCATCATGATGAAATATTTAAAGCTTTGATCGCTGTACAAAATGCACAAATTCAATCTAGACAACAAGCGGTTGAAATTATGCGTGAGTATATTCATTTCGATATGGTGATACAGTTTCTGCTCAAGTCTTTTAGCAAAGGACAATGGTTGTTTAATGTAGATGCGTTGTATAAACAATATGACCAGATTATTGGTTGGGAAAATATTGAAAATACTTGGCAACAGCCTGTATTGTTCATCAAAGGTGGAGAGTCACCTTATATTTCAAAAGTGGAACATACCAATACGATAGAACAACAATTTCCAAATGCGAAAATTGTAGAGATAGAAGGCGCAGGCCATTGGTTACATGCAGAAAAAACAACTGAAGTAATAGAGCAAATACAAAATTATCTAGAATAATACAATGTGCCTTCAATTATATTTTGAAGGCACAACATCGAAATATTACTCAATTGAAATATTATTGGCTTGAAGCTGACCTTCAGAGGTGAGTAGTGCCGCCATCTCTGCAGTTTTTTTCAGGCCTGGCATACGATATTCTGTATGGCCATAATCTTGAATGGATTTCCAGCGTCCGCCCCATGTTAAACCGACAGACTCAGCGGCTTGACCGTAAAGTTGATAACCACGCATAGCCCAAGGGTCTCGTTCAGTAATGACCACTTTTCCATTGCGTTTAAAGGCGACATCGGCTGCTAAACCAAACTGATGATAACTTTGGAAGCCACGCGCACGAGTGGTATTTTTATTGGTGGCTAAATTATTTTGACGTTCTGGACTACGATAACCTTCAAGCAAAATCATTTCATAGCCATGTTGTTCACGCATGATTTTGAACACCATCAATAAACGCTGCTTATAACGAGGGTTCATTTTATGCCATTTACGATCTGCTGAAGGCACATCCGTAGAGTATGAATGCGTATGGATATCTTGAACTTCTGGATTAAAGCTTGAGGCCATAACAGATGGCTGCTCAATCATTGCAGCTTCTTCTGCAATTGCTTCTTGAACAAGATATTCTTCGACTTCAGGAGGGGCATCTAAAACTTGCCCATCGAGCATCGAGTAAATTTGAGGATCGACTTTGCGTAAATAATCTGCTTCTACTTTACTTGCAGTAATCGGGCGAGTAAAAGCAAATAATAAAATACTGGCAAACAGTAAAAAGCCTGCAAATAAAATCCACCATTGTTGTAAATGCCAGTGTGATTGAATCTGTTGTGGTGCTGCAGCATAGTTCAGTTCATAAGCAAAATTTTTGGCGTGTTGAATTCTTTTTTTACTTTGTGGAATAATTTGAAAGAAAAAATCTTGAACTTTAATTCTTAGCTCATAAGAAAAGCAAAGCACTGTCACCAGTGCTAAGACAAAGAAACAACTAACCAAAAAAATGATCATGGAGAAACTGTAGCGCTCACAGTCGCATTGGCAGTGCTTGTTGCAGCAACCACTTTTGGACGTTTGGTTTCAGAAATTTGCGTTCCGCCCATCGGTTCTTCGAAGTGCTCATCTTCTTTCACTACTTTCGTAGATGGCTCTGTAGGCTTGGTCACCTTGGCCGTTGTTGGCGAAGCTTTTGGTTTCGCTATAGTATTTGGAATATGTGATTTAACGGTTGTTGTAGCAGCTACAACAGGGCGCTGCGGTTGGGTAATTTCAAAAGGTGAACGGTTATTCGCCACAGCTTGAACAGGCTGAGTTGCCTTAGCCGTGTTACCATGATTGAAAGCAGTAGCTAAATCATTCGAATATAAGTCATTATCCGGATCTTTTTCTTCAGTTGCATGAACGGTTTGCTGCGCTTTTTCAGCTGAAGCTTGCTCATTTTCGTTTTGACGAGGTACAGCGGATGCCTCAGTTTCAGCTTTATCTTCAGTTGGGGCAGAAGTAGTCATTTCTGCATTTGTAGGCTGATCGTCAGAATTTAGATAAAAATATCCCAGGCCAACAACAATAATCACCGCTGCACCAACAAGAAAGCCGATAGCAGCATGAGCTAAAGGCGGTAAATTATTTTTTTGAGTCGACTGTAAAATTCTAACGTTATTCGATTTTTCGTTTGCCATGGTGTCTAAGTCTTATGGTAAATGAATGGTGATATAAGCCTGTTCCGATGGGGCAGTTATGACGTTTTGATATTGTGATAACGCCTGATTATTTTGGCTAGATAACATATATCTCAGTCCACCAAATGCTAATACAGCAAACAAAGCCCAAAAGATAATGATCCAAAAAAATGGTAATTCACGGTGAATAATGTTTTTAATTTGATCCGGTAATGCCGCGAAAGGCGAAAACGCCTTTTTACCTTTCATATAATCAATTTCATCGCCGACACGTGCAACGAGTGAATTGAGCATTTCAATCGATTCAAGGCGGTATTTACCATGAAAACCAAGGAGCATGCAGTAATGATAAACTTCAAGTGCAGCTAATCGATCTTTATTTTTAGAACGAATTTGCTCTAAATTTTCAAAAAAACGATAACCTGCTAGCTGTGAACCAAAAAGACTTAATTGCAGTGGATTCATCATCCAATTGTTTTGTAAATCAAAAAAGCGTGCATCTTGTTGGGTGACAATGGTTTCATCTAATAAAGCACAATAGGCATATTTTGCGTCCGTGATATCTTCATTGCTGAATTGAAGCTTACGGGATTGGCTTTCAAATCGGTTTAATAGATCCATAATTTTTGTCCTGAAACTTTCAGGGCTGGATGGAACATATTGATTTTTGAGTAAGAAAACAATGTAAAACCCATCATGCAGTAGATCAACTAAATTGGTTGAACTGTTGATTGTCGGTTCAGCACTTGGTTTTGAAGAGCCTAATCCTATTTGACCGTCGTCAAAAAGTGAAGGGGCATTATTTGAAATATTCATGATTGCTCCTTAACCATTCATCACAGCAATAAGTTCAATCGAGATATCTTGGAAGCCAGCTGGTATGTAAACGCAGATGGATTCAGAATCAAGCATACGTTGATACAAATCATTATTTGGCTCAACTTCAAAATAACTCACACCTGAACGTACCGGAATTGCTGTTGGCACTTGCATCATATGTTGCAATGGCACAGCCGGTAATGCCGCCATGACTCGCTGTTCAACATCGACAGTATTGCCGACTTTAAAGCGCAGCGGTACATAAGAAATAATGTCATGTGTAGGCATCACGCTACTTGAAACAGCTAAATACAGGCGAGAATCACGAGTAATTTTATCACTTTCAAGACTGCCCACCCAGTAGGATTGACGGGTTTCTTTCAAGTTAATACTGATATATCGATTTGAAATAATCGTATCGAGCAACTCACGTAAAATCACATCTAATTGAGTAAAACTTTCTTGCAAATTATGATGTTGATACTGTGGAAGCTGATCTACTTCGTAAGCTGTCGAGAAGGTGAGCAAGGAACCTGTCAGACGCAATAATTCAAAATACAAACGTTCAGGATGAATCAGTGGATATTGCAATAAATGATTTAAGGTCGCATGCGCAGTATTTAGCGCATTAACCAACCAAAATGACACGATATCACCTGAACGGAATTCAATTAACTTTTGTTCGTTTTCACGATTATTCGATTGAATGGTTTTAATTTTAGCTTTGATAATATTGAGCGTTCGTTTAAGCCCAGTAATCAGCGAATCACACGAACTAATATGTAATATTGGTGGGATAAATTGATAATCTAAAACAAAATTACCAGAGCTTTGGCGCTTGATGCGGCCTATTGGCATATAAAGAAAACCATCAAGATTGTGCTGTGGTTCTTGGCCTAATTCAAAGATTTTGAACTCTGCACGGCGGCGTAATAAGGTAATTTCAGCAGCCGTTGCATCTGTAAACAAATCATGAGTTTCAGTCAAATGTGAATGATAGCGACTCGATTGGGTATTTTCTTCAAAATTGACGTTTCGTTTATTCGGTTGAACGATTGGTAATGCTAAATAAATTTGCATTTCACCGCGTAAATTTAATGAATCAAGTAGTACAGGCTCAGGTAATAAGTCTTGTGCAGGTGCTTGATAAATCTCGCCATCTTGCCAAATCATTTCAACTTTATTCAAAGCTAATGTGTTGGTACTGAGTTGCGATTCATCAAAAATTAAACTTTGAATACCATAAGCGAACGGTATCGTTGCGCGAACCGTATGGTTTAAACGCTGTTCATGATAAGCATCTTGTAATTGAAAGTGTTGTGGGCGTAAAAATAATCCTTCACCCCATAAAATTTTTTCTGCTTTAAACATTGTTTTTACCAGTCGCTATTCGATTCATTACTTTGTTGCTGAACACCTAACATTTCTTGTACAGCTTCAAGAGGGTTTTCATCCTTAATCACATGAGTTAACCATTCATGCAGTGGCATTTGTGACCATTTAATGGTTTTTTGCAGCATATAACTGACAGGGCTATGCGGCTCATTCACTTGGAAATAGTCCGCAATATCTTGCAAGACTTTCATGGCTTGTTCACGGTTTTCAAGATGATTTTGCACTTGAGGTTTAAATTGCTGTGTATGCTGTTGTTGTATTATTTGCATATCATTCTGCACGGAAGTTACAGTGGAAAGTGTTTGGCTTTCAATTGGAGAATTTGATTGAACCTGTTCAGCGCTCGATGAATTGATAAAAGCATCTGCTTTATAGATTTTTTTCAAGCTCAAGTGAATCATATCGATTTGAGAGTCAATGCCAGCAAAGCTTGGCGCATCTAAACCCATCAAATCATCAAGAGTCGTTTTTAAGTTTTCCCAATGATTTAAAATATCTAAAAACTGTTGGTAATACTGGTATTGAATTGATTTTGACGTATTGAACAAGGCATGTTCAAACTGTTCCATACCATTAAAAGACTCTTCTTGATCATCATCTTCATGGTTGGATTTACGTCTTTGGTTTTGAACATGGAGCAGTCGATCATAGTCAGACAGTGAATACGTTGCCGCACCATGAACGATTGAAACTGATTTAATTAATGTCGGGATTTGATTAATCATCCCTTGTAATAGACCTAGACGTTGATCAAGGTCATCATCTTCAATTTCAGGATGAAGTTGTAGCCAAAAGTCTTGCAAACTTTTTTGTGTAAGTTCAATCCCTTTGGCAATCCCTTCGAAACCATGAATGTGAGTCCACGCTTCAAGCAACCAACCATATAAGCGAATATCTTTAGTTTGTTCGCGAAGTAGATCTGACGATTTTTGGTGCACAAAGCCCCAATCTGCTTGTTTCGGTTCTGCGATCCAGTCGCCTTGATCCAATAGCGGGTCATCTTGTGTTTTAGCTTTTTTAATTGCATGAAAATCATTGGAAAATGAAAAATCACTACCGCAAGGTAAATCATCCGTAATCGGTTGCAATAAAGCGTCGAGCTCTAAACTCATATTCTACATCGTTCCTAGCTTATGCTTCTAAGGTTTTAGTCTTTTTGCTGCTGCGTTTTTTCGCAGGTTTACTTTTAGGATCTAAAACATAAATAATTTCATCGTCTTTGACATCGATTTCAATGACCGATGGAATCTTTTGCTCACTCATTGCCATGAGTAATTCAGTGGCTAAAGCAGGCAAGACCGTCGCATTTAAAATGTTATCGACATTACGCGCACCACTATCGACCTCAGTACAGCGACTTAATAATAATTCGACTAAATCATCGGTATAACGTGTTTGCGTACCATATTGTTTTTCAATACGCGCGGTGATTTTGCCTAATTTATGCTGAATAATGCGTACGAGCAGATCATCGTGCAATGGGAAATACGGCACAATACGCATACGACCTAAAAATGCCGGCTTAAATTGTTTATATAAAGCTGGTTTTAATACATCTAGAAGTTCTTCTGCTGACGGCCATTCTTCTACTGGCTGATTTAAACAAGCCTGCATAATGGCACTAGAGCCAGCATTTGAAGTCAGCAGGATAGTGGTATTTTTAAAGTCAATAACACGACCTTCACCATCTTCCAAAGTACCTTTATCGAATACTTGGTAGAATAGCTCTTGAACATCGCTGTGTGCTTTTTCAATCTCATCGAGTAAAACCACACTATATGGGTTACGGCGAACTGCTTCTGTCAGTACGCCACCTTGGCCATAACCGACATAACCTGGAGGAGCACCTTTTAAAGACGACACGGTATGTGCTTCTTGATATTCAGACATGTTAATGGTGATTAAATGAGACTCACCACCATATAACTCGTTTGCTAACGCAAGTGCAGTTTCGGTTTTACCCACACCACTTGGGCCAACCAGCATGAAAACGCCTTGAGGTTTATTTGGATCTTCCAATTTTGCCTTGGAGGTTTTAATGCCTTGTACCAGTTGATGCAGTGCATAATCTTGACCCATCACACGTTGTTCTAACTGTGCTTCAAGCTTCAAAATTTGCTGAATTTCATCATTAACCATTTTCCCAACAGGGATACCGGTCCAGTCTGAAATGATTTCATTAATAATTTGTGCATTCACACGCTCAAAAACAAGCGGCGTTTGACCTTGTAACGTTGCCAATTGGTTACGAATATTGCTTAAAGTTTCAATATTTTCTGGTTTTTGCTCGGACTCTTGTTCAAGTGTTTTAATCTGTTGAATGATTTCGAGTTCTTTTTTCCACTGCGTTTCTGTTGACTGAATTTCTTGTTCAAGCGCGGATATTTGTGTTTTTACACTTTCAATGCGTTCGTGGTGAATCGGAATATTCTTATGTTCATTTTCAAGAATCGCCAATTCAAGCTTCAAATTATGTAATTGAGCTTGAAGTTGATCCAATTTTACTGGTTGTGCATTTTGCGTTAACGCAACACGCGCAGAAGCTGTATCTAAGACACTTATCGCTTTATCAGGCAATTGACGGCCAGTGATATAACGGTGCGAAGCATGGACTGCAGTAACGATAGCTTCATCGTCAATTTGTAAATTGAAATGTTTTGCCATCACGGGAATCATGGCACGCAGCATATCGATTGCGACTTCTTCAGTCGGTTCTTCAACCTGAATTACTTGGAAGCGTCGGCTTAATGCGGCATCTTTTTCAAAATACTGCTTATATTCAGCCCATGTGGTTGCGGCAATGGTTCTTAACTCACCACGTGCAAGCGCCGGTTTTAACAGGTTTGCTGCATCATTTTGACCTGCTTGACCACCCGCACCAATCAACGTGTGTGCTTCATCAATAAATAAAATGATTGGATGTGCAGAGGCTTGAACTTCATGAATGACTTGTTTTAAGCGATTTTCGAATTCACCTTTAACACTGGCGCCCGCTTGTAGTAAGCCCATATCTAAAGTATGAATGCTGACGTTTTTTAAAGCATCTGGAACTTGGTTGGTTGCGATTTTTAATGCCAGACCTTCAACAACGGCCGTTTTACCAACACCAGGCTCACCCGTTAAAATCGGATTGTTTTGACGACGACGCATCAAAATATCGAGCATTAAGCGGATTTCAAACTCACGACCAATCACAGGATCAATGCCACCATTTTTAGCTTTTTCAGTAAGATTAATGGTGTATTGGTCTAGAGCAGGTGTTTTAACTGGCGTAGTTGCATTCGTTTGTGCTGCTGATTTTTCATCTGGTGATGCAGTTGCTAAATCTTCATTTTCAATGCTCTTTAGGCAAAGATCTAAAAATTTATGTTTAATCGTATCGATAGGTAATAAATCGAAAAGAGAAGAAGCTCTTGCTGCAATTTGGTATAAATCTGGCGCGGTAAGGAGCGCAACAAGTAAATGACCACTACGAATTTGTGGATCTTGTTCAGCAGATGCTAATAACCAAGCTTGTTCAAGTAAGCGCACAATGGATTGGGCAAAAATAGGAGTGCGCGTATTTCCTTTTGGAAGTTGAGCAATACTTTCTTTGAGGTCATCTGCCAAACCATCTGCAGAAACTTTGTATTTTTCTAAGAGTATTTGAAGGTCATTTTTATTGTTATAGGTTAATAATTCGAGTAAAAAATGTTCAATTTCGATTTCATAATTTTGCTGTGAAATACATGTATTGGCTGACTTTTCGAGTGAAATGCGGGCGTGAGGTGAAAGTTTAGTAATTAAAACTTTTAAATTATTCATAAATAACTCATCAAATTTAGAATCCACAGTACAAAATTTTACAAGTTTGACTGTGATCTCTTTTTTCTTGCTATAAAAATAAAAACTTTAAAATCAACACCTTATATATTATTAGTGTCTTGCTTTAGGCGATATAATACAGACTAAATAAAAAAAGGAAAAAGATTTTTTTATAAAATGAAACAAAAAAAAACAAATAGTCAACAAACTTTGGAGTATTTGGCACATTTTTGTATTGACTCTATGTGCTTATTTTTTGTTAAATCTGCAGCATATTTTTAATTTTGATAAATGAAGAGAAAACCCGCGGGAAAATAAGTGGTGATTTCTCCACATAAATTAAGTTTTAGCACGTAGAAATACAGAGGCAATTTTGAATAAATTTAGTGTTTTATTACCTATAATTTTAGCAGCCAGTTTAACACAAACCGTTTTTGCAAAAGATAAAGCGGCATCTGTGAAAAAATCCTGTTTAAAGGATTATCCACTGGCAGTAGGTGATACAGATCCAGAGATTATTGGTTTTTATAATCAGTTATGTGACAAAAAAAATAAGAAAAATGAGAACTTAAAAAATGAAATTTTTGTAGATATTGCCAAAAAATATCAAGCTAATGGTTACAATTTAAAAGCATTGCAAGCGGTCAATCTGCTGCGAGAAAAGAACTATCAGTCGCCTGAACTTACTGATGTTACTTTTTTAGCAGGTATCGCTATTTCTTATAATGCGCTGAATCATATGCGGAGTAATGAAAATCGTACTCTAGATGAACAGACCTATTCTCCTGCCAAAGTGTTGTCGGATAATATTCGTTATATTCAGCCGACGATTGATAAATCTACGTCTGCTGCAGCAGATGTTCGTGAAAAAAGTACAGAATCTTCGAGCAATGTGAAACCTAAACAGACAACACCAGCTAAAAAACGAACCAATACAGCGTCTACCAAGTCTAAACAAACGACTACAGCAGCAAGCAAAAAGAAAACTACCACGACAGCAAAAACGCAGACTACAGCGAAAAAACCTGCTGCCAGTGGTTCACCTTTCGATACATTAAAAAATAAATAACAAGGAAAAGCACTCATGGCAAAACGTGAAAGTGTACAGAAAAAACTTCAACGAATTCGTCCTCCTCGTGTTCAATTGACTTACGATGTTGAAGTTGGCGACGGTAAAGAAATTAAAGAATTACCATTCGTTGTAGGGGTGTTAGGTGATTTCTCAGCGGCATCTGAAGTAGAGAAAACCAAATTAAAAGACAAGAAATTCATTAATGTTGATTTAGATAATATTGATGAAGTCATGGAGTCTTTAGCACCACGTGCTAATTTTCAAGTTGAAAATACCTTGACTGAAGACGGTGGAAAAATGTCGGTAGATCTTACATTTAAGAGCATGGCCGATTTTACTCCCGAGCAAGTTGTGCAACAGGTTGATCCACTACAAAAGTTAGTTGCTGCGCGTGAGCGTCTGTCTGACTTGCGTAATAAAATTTCAAATAATGAACGCCTAGAAGATTTATTGGATGAAGTGTTACATAACACTGATCAAATTCGTAAGTTGAGCGTGGAGGCAGAAAATGAGTAATTATAATACTGCAACTGCTGCAAACCTTGAAGCAACCGAAGAATATTCACTTTTAGATTCAATTGTCGAACAAAGTCGTATCGCGCGTACAGATCAAGAACATGATCGTGCAAAAAGTTTGATTGGTGAACTTGCTAAAGAAGTCATGGCAGGTACCATTACCGTTTCAGACAATATGACTTTATCAATTGATAAGCGTATTGCTGAAATTGATGCGTTGATTTCATCTCAGTTAAGTAAAATCATGCACCATGCTGAATTTCAAAAAATTGAATCGACATGGCGTGGTTTGTATTATTTCTGCCAAGAAACACCTTCAAATTCTTTAACAAAAATTCGTATGTTAAATACGACGAAAAAAGAGCTGATTAAAGATTTCCAAGGTGCGACCGATTTTGACCAAAGCACATTGTTCAAAAAAATCTATGAAGAAGAATATGGATCATTCGGTGGTGCACCTTATGCAACACTGATTGGTGATTTTGAGTTTGACCGTACACCTTCTGATATGTATTTGCTTGAGCAAATTTCACATGTCGCGGCGGCTGCACATGCACCGTTTATTTCGGCTGCTAGCCCGAATATGTTGGGACTAGAGTCTTTTACTGATATTGATCGTCCGCGTGATGTATCTAAAATCTTTGAAACAGCAGAATATGTACAATGGCGTTCATTCCGTGAAAGTGACGATGCACGATATGTTGCATTGACAATGCCACGTGTATTGGGTCGTTTGCCATATGATCCAAAAGAAGGCATTGCCACTGAAGGATTTAACTTCGTTGAAGAAGTTTCAGGTGAAAATCATAATGAATATTTATGGATGAACGCGGCTTATGCCTTTGGTACGCGTTTAACCAATGCATTTGATATGCATGGTTGGTGTGCTGCGATTCGTGGTGTAGAAGGTGGTGGTTTAGTTGAAGGCTTGCCTGTCCATACGTTCAAAACCAATGATGGCGAAGTGGTCTTTAAATGCCCAACTGAAATTGCCATTACTGACCGTCGTGAAAAAGAACTGAGTGACCTTGGTTTTATTCCGTTGGTACACTGCAAAAATACGGATTATGCAGCATTTTTCGGTGCGCAATCGACGCAAAAACCTAAAAAATATGATAGCGATACAGCAAATGCCAACTCTGCATTGTCTAGCCAGATCCAATACATCATGGCAGTTTCACGTATTGCACATTATTTAAAAGCAATGATGCGTGACAAAGTGGGTAGTTTTGCATCAGCGGGTAATGTTGAGACCTTCTTAAATGAATGGTTGTCGCAATATGTATTACTTGATGATGGTGCATCTCAAGAAGCTAAAGCTCAGTATCCATTGCGTGAAGCTTCTGTAAAAGTTGTAGAAAATCCAGCTTTGCCTGGTCACTACAAATCTGTGGTTTTCTTAAGACCACATTTCCAGTTGGATGAGTTGTCTGTTTCATTACGACTTGTGACCGAGTTACCTCAGTCCTCAAATTAATTTGGGTCAACACTATAATAACTTTAAATAAATAGGTATTCAGAACAATGAAAGATATATACATTCAATTTCGTGGTAAGTACAAAGTAGACGGCGAATCTCGTGATGCAGAGCACAAGAGTTGGTTAGAAGTAAACTCTTGGACGCATAACATCCGTCAACCTAAATCTGCGACTTCTTCAAGCGTGGGTGGTCACACTGCAGAACGTGTAGAACATTCTGATATGGTGTTTGTTAAAGATTTAGACGCGACAAGCCCTAAACTTTGGGAAGCATGTTCAGCAGGTTATACATTTGATGAAGTTCAAATTGATTTCTACCGTGCGAATGGCGACAAACGTATTAAATATCTTCAAATCAAACTGAAACATGTGTTGGTTTCTAGCGTGACACCAACTGTAAATGATGAAGGTGTTCCACACGAATCATTTGGTTTGAAATATGCTGCAGTAGAGTGGACATATAACCAACAAGATATTAACGGTACTGCGAAAGGTGCTGTTACTAAGAAGTGGTCATTATCTAACAACACTGCTTCATACGCAGCGTAATAGATGGATTCAGATAGAGGCTAACTTGGGTAGCCTCTATTTTCATTTTTTTAAATATTTATAAGAAGATATGAATCTCGATCAGCTTTATCCTTATGGTTTTAGAACGACATTATTTGACCGCTTATTACCAGCTGATGCTCAACAGACTCAAGGTCTGTCTTTGCAAGAACTTCGTGAATCTGTTGCTTCCGATTTAGAGGATCTCCTCAATAGTCGTGTGGCAAAATTAGATGAACTGATTGATGACTTTCCATTAGCAAAAAAGTCTATTTTGCAATTTGGCATTATCGATTTTGTGGGCTTATCGACAGCAAATCCATCGGATCGCGACAAAATTTGCCAGTCAATTGAGCAATCGATTGCTGCACATGAACCGCGTTTAAAACAGATTCGCGTCGAAATGCTCATGGATGGCCATAATATGGGGGCACTATGTTTAAGTATTCAGGCATATTTAAATATTCATCCTTTATACGAACCAGTTATTTTTGATGCCTTATTAAAACCAACAACACAACAATATGTTATTTCTCCAAGAGCTTAATGAAGTGGGTTATCTGTGATTGAAGAGCTGTTACCGTATTACGAAAAACAACTACAGGAATTTGGACAACAGTCCCGTGAGTTTGCCAGTAAATACCCCAAAATCGCCCAGCGTTTGTCTTTAAACCAAGAACAAATAGATGACCCGCATATTGAGCGTTTAATTCAAGCCTTTTCTTTAATTTCTGCACGGATTGATAAAAAACTTGCAGATAGTTATGACGTTTTTACCCGATCAATTTTTGAGGTGATGTTTCCTCAATATTTAAAACCATTTCCTGCATGTTCTGTGGTGAGCTTCGAAGATATAAATAAAATTAAGCAATTAACAGATCGACACGTTATTCCAAAGGCGACCAGTCTAAAAGCCAAAAGTACGCGCGGTGTTCAATGTGAATATCAGACGGTACAAGAAGTAACATTATTGCCGATTCAATTAAAACAGCTCAATTTCAAAACTCATCCATCGGCACATATGCATTTAAATCAAAATGCCACATTGAGCTTAGGATTTGAAATTTTTTCGAATAAGCACGCTTTACTCAAAAATGAAACTTTGCCGATCTTTTTAGACGCTATTTCTAATTTTCCTTTGCAGGTTTTGGATAGTATTTTTAAATCGACTACGAGTTTTTCGATTCGTGTGGGGCAGCACATTTTTGATATTGCCAATCCATTTGAAATTATGGGCTTTGATGAAGTTCAAAGTGTTCTACCTATCGATCAGCATACGCATCATGCATATCGTTTATTGATGGAATATTTTTGTGTTCCTGAAAAATTCAATTTTTTAAATCTAAATTTAGATTTCATTAAGTTTTTAAGTTTAGAACATAGTGAATTTGATGTTCAAATGCACTTTAAACTCAATTTAAATGATCAAGCGGCGATTCGAAATTATTCAGAATTAAATGCGGCAAATTTTAAATTGTTTGCTACACCAATTGTTAATCTTTTCAATAAACAAGCAGAGCCGCAAAAGATTAATCATAAGCGAATGGAATATCCATTGGTGACAGATGCACACCATCCTGAATATTTTCAAGCCTATAGCATTTTAAAAATGAATATGGTGCGTGAAAAAAGTAACCAAGATGAAGTGTATTATCCGGTACTGCCTTTTTTTGCAATGAGTCATTATCATCAGGATAAAGTCCAGTTTTTTTATAGTTTAAATCCGCAGCAGATGAAGAATAAACATCAGGAATTAAACTATTCAATCATATCTCGTGCTTTAGACCCGCATAGTACTCAGTCCGATTTTATTAGTACTGAACTACTATGTAGTAATCGTGAGTTACCTTACGAAAGTTATAATAAAGATCAAAATGCATTAACTCTGAATGATAGTAATTTGGCCCGTCGTGCCCTGATGCTCAAACGACCGTCGTTACCGTATTATTTTGAGCAAAATAAACAAGAACAGTGGCGGGTCATTTCACATTTATCTTTGAATAATATGTCTTTAATGAAAGGCGATACGGTCTCTCATATTAAAGAACTTTTGGAATTGTATAATTTACCTAAATCAAAAGAAAACCAAATTATTATCGACTCCATAAAAAATATTCAGTTTTCTACCACACAGAAACTTGTAGATAGTAAACCGTTTCCATTATTTGTCAGAGGTTTAAAAGTACAGCTCGATATCGATGCGGATATATTTAGAGGGCATAGCCTGTATATATTTAGTCAATTGCTAGCCCATATCTTTAATTTAAAAGTCAATATGAACAGCTTTGTCGATGTCTCGGTTTTTGATGCAAATAGTCAACAGGAGTTATACCAATGCGTGCAGAACGTTGGTGGCAAGAAAGCTCTGTAATTGACGGACTTTTCCAAGAACCGAAAGCCTACGAGTTTGTTCAAGCTACTCGTTTGTTAAGACATGCACCTTATGGAGCAGCTCAAGTCCATTGGGCTAATGACTTTGAGTTTAATAGTTCACTTAATTTGAACTTCCCGAACACTGAAATTGAAAGTTTAGAGTTCAACGATGAGAAAGTTGAACTGACAAATTTAATGGTGGGTTTAACGGGTATTCAAGGTGCATTACCTTATAGCTATACCAATAAGATTAAGCTCAGCGGGCGACATCAGCGACACGAAACACAAAAGTTTTTAGGGCTGTTTAATCATAAATTAACAGCACATTATGTTGATGCCAGTTTAAATTATCATTTACCTATTCGTTATGAAATCGAGCAGGATAATCACTATCTTGATATTTTACATGCATTAAATGGTTATATCCGTAGCCAGCATGATCAGCCAGATTTAGATGATTATTTTGCTGAATTCTCAGGTTTAATGCAGGGGCAAAACAATACAGCTTATGCATTAAAAACCATGCTGAATTGTATCTTTAAGCAGAAATTTGATATTCGAGAATTTATCCCTGAAACTTTTGTATTTGAAGAAGATCAGAGAACATGTTTAGGTGGATCTCAGCCGAGCTTATTGGGGCTGAATACTTTTTGTGGTGAGAAGATTCAACAGATTGACGAAAAAATTGAAATCGTGATTGGACCTTTAAATCATGAAGATTATTTAACATTTTTACCGAATCAGGCACGCAGCCTAAAATTAAAACAAATGATTCAAACTTGGTGCAGTCCAACATTAATGGTGGATGTGCGCTTAATTTTACAAAAAGAAGAAATAAAACCGGTGTGTTTAAATTCTTTGAGCGGAATTGGTTTAGCTCAGGGAGCATTTTTACAGCCGAATAAACAGGTCGATAATACAGAAACCTGTTATGCCTTAATGGGGAATTTATAATAATGCTGAAATTAATAATTGGGACCTTTAGTACGCTTTTTGTTTTGTGTACTGCTTTCGTGATTTTTTACTGGCGAGATACAGGCTATGACCCGACAGCTTTTGATCTGGTCACCTATTTTCTAATTCTTCCTGTCGCTTTATGTGCAATTACTTTGTCTCCTTATTTGATTTATAAGGGCATTCAACATCAAAAAGAAAAAAAACTTGAAGCTGAAAAACGTGCAGAAGAACAAGCTGAGCAACAACAAATTGACGCCATTGAACAAGCAAAACCGAAGCCTGTCGATGTACAGCAATTTCGTTTAAATGTTTATTCTTCAGCGGCTTGGCATAGTTTTGGTGAAAACGAACAAATTATCCAAGATATTCAACAATTCAAAAGTCCTGAACTCGATGATAAATTATTCAATGCATACGGTTTGCCTGTTCTTTCATTTCGAATCAAAGATTTAGATGAACTTACTAGTGAAGAAGCGGATGATGAATATAGTGCCATCACCATGCGTGAAAAACGAATCCAGTCACTTATTCAGCAACAACTAGAGCAACACGTTGAAAGTCTATTTTTAATTGCTGAGCATCTGAAGCAATCAGCACTCTTTTATGATAGTGAATTGGCATATCAGTATCGTATGCATCCGGGTTGGGTGGACCCAGACTATACGCAAGATGAACATCCAGAACATTTGGCGAACAATGCACAGCAAGTTTCACGTTTAAATCGTTTAAATGTCCATATTTTGCTTGCTGATAATTTGATTCATCAATGGAATGATGATTATGCTCAAATTATTCAGCAGTATCTATCTGACGGATTTTCGATCATTCCCGAACAAATTCATATCGAGCCACATTTTATCGGCACTCAAGTCGCTTATTCAGAATGGTTAAGCATTTTAGAGATGATTTCAAAACAAAAGTTTGAAGTCAGTTTGATTCTGAATGCTGACTCTGAAATCGACCAAGAATGGATTGATGAAAAGATGTGGTTACAAGAAAAATACATTGCTGCAGAGTTTGCATCGAGTTGGTGTTTGGCTGCTTCAGACGTTCAAGTTCGAGGTTTAACTCCAAATAAAGTGCTACAAGTGGTGGCACATGAGCCTGAGTTGAAACGTCATTTAGAGCTTAAAGCACTGAATAATTTAGATCAGTATGATCAAGAACAACCCTTTTTATTGATGTTAGATGATGCAACGGATATGAAAGTGGTGAAAAAATTACAGTATAAATTTAATGAAACCGCGATTGAAACCTATCATTTTTTATATACAAAACAGAATCTTGGAAATACCCAGCAATTGGCAAAAATTTTTGGATTCATGTTGGGTATGCACTTGCCAGAAGAGTTAACTGCCATGATTTATAGCACAGACCAAGAATCGACATTTGCTTTTATTCAAGCATTTTCAGTAGAAGATGAACTTGAACAAGAAACTGTTTAATTAGAATTAAGACGAAATTGAGAACATTGTGAACACACTATTTTATACGATCCTCGGTTATGTTTGGCAGTACGTCACCAATCCTAAAGCGATGGTGGCTTTGTCATTTTTTGTGGCCATTGTGGCTATGCATAATTCGATTCCGCAAAAGACTTTTTACATTGTGGTTGCTGTTTATATTCTCGGATTAATTCTGTGGGGTATATATGAATTAGTACAGCATTATCGTCATAAACAGCAAGGCGAAGAACTTGCTGAGGCGATTGCCAAGGATAATGAAGCTGAATACGGTAAACAAAAAAATAAAGAAGAACTTGCGCTGATCAATCAGCAAATGAAAGACTCGATTCAACTTATCCGTAAATCAAAACTCGGCGACAAAAAGGGGAATGCAGCCCTATATGAATTACCTTGGTACATGGTGATTGGTAACCCAGCAGCGGGTAAAAGTTCAGCGATTTATAATTCTGGTCTTAGATTTCCATTTGAAGAAACTCATCAGAAAATGGTGTCGGCAGGTCTAAGTGGTACTCGTAACTGCGATTGGTTTTTCTCTACAGATGGTGTGTTACTCGATACCGCAGGTCGATATTCTGTTTATGCCGAAGACCATTCAGAATGGTTAGGTTTCTTAAATATTCTCAAAAAAAACCGTTCTAAAGCACCAATTAACGGTTTAATCGTGATTGTTTCTGTGGCTGAGCTTGTCAGTCAAAGCCCTGAAAAATCAATCAAATTAGCCAAAAACTTACGCGCACGTATACAGGATTTGACTGAACGTTTAGAAATTTTTGCGCCAGTGTATATCGTTTTTTCAAAAATGGATTTGATTGCCGGCTTTACTGAATTTTTTGATTGTTATGATAAGGATGAATTTGATCAAGTTTGGGGTGCAACGCTACCTTATGATCCAGACTCATCCGAACATGCTGTTGAGATGTTCGAAAAGCATTATTCAATTTTATATGATGGTTTGAAGAGCGTCAGTACTACGCACTTGAGTCGTCGTCATTCGCAAAATATTTCTCCAAGTGTAATGACATTTCCACTTGAGTTTAAAAGTTTAAAGCCAGTGTTAAAAACGTTTATTGGTACGTTGTTTCAAGACAACCCTTATCAGTTTAAACCAGTATTCCGTGGGTTCTATTTCACCAGTGCGTTGCAAGAAGGTGTGATTGAAAGTCCAATGACCGAGCAAATCGCTGAAGATTTTCATTTGGTGAAAAGTACGGATAGTGAGTTTGGCATTCCTACGAATTCTGTTTCGCAAGATCATGGTTATTTCTTAAAAGGACTATTTTCAACCGTCATTTTAAAAGATAAAAATCTGGTTAAACAACATATTAATCCTGCACGTAAACGTCAGCGCTTTATGGCATTTATTGCTGCATTGTTATTGGTTGCTGTGGTGCTTGGGTTGTGGGTTTGGTCGTATCGTAATAACCAACAACTCGTGGCGGAAGTTCAGGCAGACCTAGATAAAGTTGTGCAAATGGAAAGCCGTAGCGGAAGTGAACTTTCAACTCAATTGGATGCATTACTGATATTACAAGGGCATTTACAACAACTCGATCATTTTGATGAAGATCGTCCATTAAAATACAGCTTTGGTTTATACCAAGGGAATAAGATTCGTGAAAAACTCAAAGTTGAGTATTTACGAGGTATTCAACAAATTGTTTTAGCACCATCTCAGCAAAATATGGCGCAGTACTTACAACGCGTTAAAGCCAATGAAGCGACGTTGAAAGAAAATCACGTCAATGTGCAAATCACTCAAGCGGTGAAATCAAATCAGCCCTATTTAGAACCATCGGATACTAATCCTCAGGATGCATATAATGCACTGAAGGCGTATTTGATGATGAGCAATCATAAATATATGGAATCGAGCCATTTGAGTGACCAAGTTACTCGTTTCTGGCGTTCATGGTTAGATTCAAATCGTGGTCAAATGCCACGTGGGGAAATGATTCAAAAAGCCGAACAAGTTTTATCTTATGCGATGACTTTAGCTGCTGATCCTGCGTTCCCGCAAATGGAATCTGATCCTTTATTGGTTGATCAAACACGTCAATTATTGACGGCTGTTACTATGGGCATTCCTGCACGTGACCGCGTTTATAATGAAATTAAAATGCGTGGTTCAGTACGTTTCCCTGCAGTGACAGTGAAGCAAATTTTAGGTGAAACAGGCCAAAATAGCATGTTGGGTAGTTATGCCTTGCCGGGTATCTTTACTTACCAAGCATGGAATGATTATGTAAAAGATGCGATTAACCAAGCAGCGAATAATCCGACGGATACTCAAGATTGGGTACTCAATACCAATCGTTCTGATGACCTGACATTTAGTGGCAGTCCAGATCAGATCAGTAAACAGTTAACCGAACTTTATAAGCAGGAATATATCGCTGAATGGCGTAAATTCTTAAATGCTGTGCATTATGGCAAAGGCGCAGATGTCGCTCAGCAGTCACGTTTTATCGATATTTTAGGTGAACCTGAAAATTCGCCAATTCGTAAAGTGGTTGACCGTATTGCGAAAGAAACCAGTTGGGATAATCCAATTGTTCAAGCAGAACTGGCTGCACCTCAGAAAGGCTTTATTGCGTGGTTTAAACGTAAAGTCCTTAGCCGTGATGATGCGCAGCAGGCACAGCAAGTGGCTTCAAAAGCCGGTCAAGGTGTTATTGCAAAAGAATTTGATGTGTTCTATCAATTGGTTCGTAAGCGTGATGATCAGCAAAACAAATCTATTTTAGATGAATACATGCTGTCTTTGAGTCAAGTACGTAGTAAGTTCAATGACTTAAAGAGTGGTGGTGATATGGGCCCTGCAAGCATGACATTGGTGAAACAAACCATCAATGATCAAAGCTCTGTCTTTAATAGCACGCAAAAATTTGTGGATGAAAAAATGTCTGTGGGTCTAAATGAATTAGATCAACAGTTGATTCAAAAACTCTTTATGCAGCCGGTGACTCAGTCATTTGAAGTTCTTTTGATTCCAGCTCAAAACGAAATTAATAAGTTGTGGGCAATGCAGGCGTATCAACCATTTACAACTAATCTTGCGCCTAAATATCCATTTAATAGCAATGCAACTTTACAAGCAACCAGTAATGAAATTAGCCAAATTTTTGGTGAAAACGGAAGTATCGCTCGCTTTGTAAAAGAATATTTAGATCCATTGGTGATTCGTCGTGGCTATACCTTAACCACGAAAACATGGAAAGATTTGGGCATTGGTTTAAATCCACAATTTGTAGCGAACTTCCAACGCTATGTTGCGCCAAGTAATGGCGTTGCTACAGGGGAATTGAGTCAAGCAGCACCTGCGGCAACCAATCAATCGAACTTCCAGTTCTTCCCATTAGAAAATACACAGTTGCTTTCATATACCATTGATATTGATGGTCAGCGTATGGTGTATGAAAACGGTGTTCAGCAATGGGTGAACTTCGTTTGGCCAAATAAAGGGGCAATTCCGGGTGCACGTATTACTGCAATTGACTTGGAAGGTCAAACGCATACGATTTTTGATGAGCCGGGTGAATATGGTATTAACCGATTGGTTGAAGGCGCTCAGCGTACACAAAATGGTAATTCATTTGAAATGGTGTGGCGTAGCAAACAAAATCCAAAAGTGTTTGTTAAAGTGAACTTCCGTTTGATTAGTGGTAACGCATCTGGCCCAACTACAGGTTCAGGCTATTCAGGTATGACTCTTGTTGATCAAGTGGTGACGAATAAAGGTGTTCGTGTCGTCGCAGCGCAAACGATGCCTGCAGGACAAGCGCTTGTAGCGCCAGCGACTTCACCGATGAGTGTTGTACAAGGAACAGCAACACCATGATGATGAATTTAAAAATAAGAGCGGTGGCATTCGTGCAAAAGAACAAGGAGTGTGACGATGTATGAAGTGAGAACGACACCGCTGTATTATGGAAAATGTCCAGCTCGTGGTGACTTCTTAAAGAGCCGTGAACAATATTCACTGATTCAGTTAATCGATCAGTGGATCACGGAGGCGCTTGAGTTCGCTATGCGTTCAGACAATTTTAATGCAGCGTATAACTCACTGCCTTCATTAGATTTCTTTATTGCCAGTCCAAAAGATAAGCGTTTTTTGGTTGCCAATTTGATTAGCAGTGAAGACAGTTCAAAGCGTCAATTTCCAATGGTGCTGGCTCATCTGCTAGAAATCGATGATCCTTTCGATAATATTTTGTATGCACCTTATCGTTATAAACAAACCTTAATTGACTTATATCAGCGTAACCGAGTGATGCGTTCTATTCGCGATCCCGATATTTTGCTCGATAAATTAGGCAAACTGAATAACGAAATTCAAGTGTTCGGGACAGAAGAAACCTCTTCTTTTTATGAGCATCATACTTTGCATTCATTTGCACGTTTATTGAATTTTACGCCTTATCAGTTGGCGCAAAGCATGATTGGTCTCGGTTTGCTGCTACAACCGATTATTCATCAGGGTACGTCTCGGTTGAATAAAGTGTTGATCTTACCGATCAATAATATTAGTTACTGTTACGAAATTGCGGCTTTTTGGGTCAATTTAATTAGTCGCTTTGTCGAAAACCAGGATGCTGAGTTACTCATTGGCATCCTACACAGTGATTCGCCAGTTTTACTGTTTGGTTTTCAAGGTGCTGATATTACTGCACTCAGTGATGTTTTCACCCAAAATATGCAAAGTGATCATTGGGTTTCCCTGATCGATGCCAGTTGGATTGATCCTTATCTTGAACAAAATGCAGGCTTAGCCGTTTTGGAACAGTCTTTGAGTGAGCGTCAGATCAGCCTTATTCATGGCATTAAACTTTTTAGACAGACTTTTATAGAAGAATAATGATGCAAAGAATCTTACCAATGTTGCCCAAATTTCTTGCGAGTGTGTGCATTTTAGGTTGTTCGACTTTGCTTTGGGCAGAGCCTATTGTGATTGAAGGTGCTGTACCGAATGAAGCAACCAAGCAAGAAATATTAAATAAAGCCTATTTGACCTATGGTCAGGCAAATGTGGTTGATAAAATTCAGGTTCGAGCGGTTACAGCACCCAATGGTTGGGGCAATAGCGTAAGCCAAATGATTAATGATGACTTAAAAAAAGTAAAACAGGGGAAACTCTCTGTACGTGGAACGCAAGTCGATTTAAGTGGCAAGATGTCAAATCAAAATGATATCCAACCAACGACCACCAAGTTTCAGTCTTTGGTCACAGCACCTTTTCGTTTCAATGCACAGCTTTCTGTCAATCAGGCTGAACAGGCTATTATTGATGCGGCTTTACGTAATCGTATTATCGAATTTGAATCTGGAAGCGCGATTTTAGCGCCATCTGGGGTACAAATCTTAGATGAAATGGTTGTCGCACTGAATCGCGTCGGTGGGAAAAAAGTACGAATTATTGGTCACACAGACAGCTCGGGGAATCCTGAGAAAAACTTAAGTTTAAGCCAAGAACGTGCTAATGCGGTTAAAAACTACCTGATTTCAAAAAATATTGCGACGGCGAACTTAAGTACTGAAGGGATGGGCTCAAATAAGCCTGTAGCAGACAATGCTACGCCTGAAGGTCGTAAGAAAAACCGTCGTATTGAGTTTGAAGTACTGTAACTATTGTAACTTAACTACAACGGCTAATGCGATGAATGAACCCAGTATATGTAGACTGGGTTTTTTTATGCCAATCTGATTCAGTCAATTATTTAATATTTGAACAAAAAAATTTCTTTAAAGCAGTGGTGTGCGCGCACATTAAGAATATATTTTGAATTGGGCTGAAGCTATTAATTTTTGCATTCTATACCACTAAAGCATTCATATTTTGAGCAATAAAACAGTGGATTCTAAAATCAATTAAGGTTAAAACATAAGAATCAGTTTTGGATATGCGTTTCATATCTACTGCTTTCAATCTTGTCGTTAAAGAATAATCACTTTTGACATGGCGTAAAGTTTTAAAAAATCTGCAGGACAGTGCGGAAAACAACAACTCAATATGGATGAATGTGGGAGCAAAGAATGCTTGGTAATATGATGTTTAAACCGCTTTTGATTAGTAGCATGATTGAACATGCGGGTCGCTATCATGCGGATAGTTTAGTAATTTCAAAAAATACAGACACGACGATTACGAAAACTACTTGGGGTGATGTTCATAAAAATTCAAAACGTTTTGCGAATGTTCTCGCATCACTCGGTTTAAATTTAGGGGATCGTGTTGCGACGATCGCTTGGAATAACCATCGCCACTTAGAGTCTTGGTACGCTATTTCTGGTAGTGGCTATGTTTGTCACACCATCAATCCTCGACTATTTCCTGAACAATTAGTTTTTATCATCAATGATGCATCTGATCGTGTCATGTTATTTGATAAAACTTTTTTGCCTTTAATCAAAGCAGTAAAACCTTTATTAAAATCTGTTGAGCACTTTATTTGCTTAGATGCACCAGATGCAGCGATTGTCGAAGCTGTGCCAGATGTTAAATTTTATGACGAACTTATCGCGGGGCAATCTGCAGACTATACATGGCCAGAATTAGATGAATTATCGGCTAGTTCTTTATGTTATACCTCGGGTACCACAGGCAATCCTAAAGGTGTGTTGTATAGTCATCGTTCAACAGTCTTACACAGTTATGCGATTTGTATGCCAGATTCATTAAATATCTCAGCGCGAGATATTATGATGCCTGTTGTGCCGATGTTCCATGTCAATGCATGGGGTACGCCATATGCTGCGGCTATGGTGGGTTGCACCTTAGTGCTGCCAGGCCCAGGTTTAGATGGAGCAAGCCTGACGCAAATGATTGATGACTATAAAGTATCCGTTGCATTGGGTGTTCCAACGATTTGGCAGGGTTTAATCAATGCTGCGCAACAAGCAGGTAGTCAGCTCGAAAGTTTAGTGCGTAATGTGGTTGGTGGATCTGCTTGCCCACCTGCGATGTTGAAAGTGTTTAAAGAGCAATTTAACTGTGAAACGATTCATGCTTGGGGCATGACCGAAACCAGTCCATTAGGTTCTTCAAACCAGTTTAAAGCCAAACATTTGTTATTATCTGAAGAAGAACAATTACAAGTGCGTTTGTCACAAGGTCGTCCACCATTTGGGGTCGATTTACGTATTACCGATGAAGAAAACGGTACATATGAAGTTGCACGTGATGGTGAAACGACAGGTAATTTACAGATCCAAGGGCATTGGATTATTGGCAATTACTTTGGCAAAACAGAGTCTGCATTAACCTCAGATGGTTGGTTTGATACCGGGGATATTGCAACCCTGAATGAAGATGGTTTCTTAAAAATTAGTGACCGTTCAAAAGATTTGATCAAATCGGGCGGCGAATGGATTTCTTCTGTTGAGTTAGAAAACTTGGCTATGGGACATCCTAAAATTGCAATGGCAGCAGTGATTGCAGCGACTCATCCGAAATGGGATGAGCGACCTGTATTGATTGCGATTAAAAAGCCAGATGTCGATTTATCTGATACAGAAATTTTGGATTATTATGCAGATAAAGTTGCTAAATGGCAGGTGCCAGATAAAGTGATTTTCGTGGATGCTATTCCTTTGAGTGGAACAGGTAAAATGCTGAAAAAAGATCTACGTGAGCAATTTGGTGCTGTATTACTAGAAAGCTAACTTAATGTAAGTCACTAACTAAATGTTGGTAAAGTGCAAAACGCAAAGGTGATATGCCTTTGCATTTTTTTATAAAAACTTACCTTTCGATACATACCAAGTTCTTAATATCAGGTTTTTAAATAAATTTTTTTCAACGAATCTATAACCAAGTTCAATGAATAATCTAGCCGTGTTGGGTCGCATTCAATTCAATAAAAGCGTAAATTGATGAGGCATCCACCGTTAAACCACCTTTCTTATGTTTCCAGTTTGGATCTTATTCACTTTAATGGCTGCTTTTATGCAGTCATGGCGCAATGCATTTCAAAAGCAACTCAGTACCACTGTTGATGTGTATGGTGTCACCCTTGCACGGTTTATTTTTGGGCTCCCATTTGCCTGTATTTATTTGTTCGTGTTGTACCAGCAACAGCCTGTGACTCAGGTGACCACATTTACACCTATGTTTTGGGTTTATGTGGTGATTGCAGGGCTAAGTCAAATTTTAGCGACGATTTTAATGGTCTTGCTTTTTAAACAAAAGAATTATGCCATCGGCGTCGGTTTAGCGAAAAGTGAAGCGATCTTTGCGGCCATTGTTGGGGTAATTTTCTTAAGTGAACATTTAAGTTTATTTGGTTGGATTGGTGTTTTGGTTGGTGGTGTTGCCGTTTTTCTTTTAAGCAAAGGTTCTCAACGACAAAAATTATCTCTGCCAACGTTATGCATCGGTGTAGGAAGTGGATTAAGTTTTGCAATTACCTCTTTATTGGTTCGTGAAGCCAGTTTAGAGCTAAGTGATTTACCGACTTTGCATCGTGCGGCATGGGTGTTGTTGAGTGTAATTGGCTTTCAATGTGTGATTATGCTGCTGTACCTCAGTCTATTTAGCCGCAAAACGCTCATTGCCATGTGGGATAGAGTCGGTCTGACCTTTCGCGTTAGTGTCTGTAGCTTTCTAGCATCCTTGGGCTGGTTTACTGCTATGAGTATGCAAACGGTTGCGATTGTCAAAACCCTAGGTCAAATCGAAATCTTATTTAGCCTATTAATCTCTGCCTATTTCTTTAAGGAAAAACTCGCAAGAACCGATCATTGGGGATTAGCCTTAGTGGTGATTGCGGCGATTATGGTGATTTGGGCTTAATATGTGCTTTAAACAGTCATGAAGGAAAATAAAGGCCAAATTTAAGTCAGATTTTCGAATATTTTTTTAATTAAAATATGAGAAAAATTAATGTTTACTAAGATATTTATCATGGAATTGTTTATGATTTAAAGGATGATTAAACTTTGAACATGATTGAAAATGCTCAATTTGTCCAATTTATATATTTATTTTTCGAATTTTAGCGTTAATTTTATTATTATTATTATTAGATTTCTTTCATAAGTCGTTTTTCACTCAGCTCCAAGTTATAAATTCCAGCAATTAGATTGAATCTCAATGCTAGTCTTTTGCCTCGATTGCGATATCGCTCAGCAAGAATTTTGAAGGTTTTCAAACTGCCAAATACATGCTCAATTCCAATTCTTCTTTTATTGATTTCCTGATTATAGATTTTTAGTTCGG
>NZ_VPEJ01000025.1:0-45709 GCF_013417245.1 Acinetobacter sp. YH16042 | reverse complement strand
AAAGTTTTACGTACTTTAACTGAATCAACCTATGAAATTCAGCCTCAGCAAAGTCATTATGAATCTCTCGAAGTAGATGAGTTCTGGAATTTTGTTGGAAATAAAAAGAATAAACAATGGCTTATTTACGCCTATCATCGAGAAACAGGTGAAATTGTTGCTTATGTTTGGGGTAAACGAGATTTAGCTACAGTCTAACAATTGAAGACAAAGCTTAAACAATTAGATATTCACTACACCCGAATTGCAAGTGATCATTGGGACAGTTTCATCACTGCTTTTAAAAATGGTAAGCAAAGTATTGGTAAATTTTTTACTGTAGGTATTGAAGGCAATAATTGCAAAATAAGGCATAGAATTAGGCGTAGCTTCAGAAGAAGCTGTAATTTTTCAAAAAAGCTTGAAAACCATTTTAAAGCTTTTGATTTAGCCTTCTTTTCTTTTACATCAATAATGGCTTCATTTAAAGGCAGCATACTTTTTGAAGCACCACCAAAATTTTATGTTAAGTAGAGACTAAAAATGCCCTTGATTAAGGGCTTACAAGGGCATTTTGTATAAGGTGTATTATGTTAATTTTAGAATTTCTTCATTAGATAATTTTTGATAAGCTAAATCCATTAGGACTAATTAAGTAAATATGAGCAATTGGGTCAATGTCACACAGGATAAGTCTACAGGTATAGAACTAATTCATGCCCACTTCAAAGGCTTTGCATACGATCCTCATCTACACTCAAGTTATCTTATAGGGGTAACAGAGTTAGGACATCAACAATTCAATTGTAGAAAAAAAATTATTGATAGCTATCAAGGTCAAACTTTCATGCTTGAACCTGAAGAAGTTCATGATGGTAATGCACCAGATCCTCTCGGCTTCACTTATAAAATGATGCATTTAGATCCAGCATGGTTAAAAAAAAGCTATGAAGGAATATTTAATGAGCCTATCGAACTTGCTATCGAATCAACCCTACGTTCTGATCCTCAACTTTCACATTTGATACTTTCAACCTACAATATATTGAATAACAATGAATCTCAATTGATGAAAGATACGTATTTAGATCTTTTATTAGAAAACGCTATCCAACTGGACCAGCAGCTACATTGATTCGAATTTTAGATGCTCACCCAAGCCTTATTTGAAAAAATTACTTAAAAAATGGGAGCTTAAGGCTCCCATTTTTATTTCGTATAAGGTGTATTATGTTAATTTTAGAAAATCTTCACTACTATTATTTTAAAATAAGCCTTATATCCAAGCATAAAACAAGGTTGTCTAGACTTCTTTTAACAGTAAAGTTATCATAAAACTGAATTTTATTTTTTAGGTAAGTTTATGCATTCTATCCGCATTCGTTAAGACACAACTATTTGCATAGTGACACTATTTTATAATGGTGGGCTTTTGTTGTGTCTTTAAGAATATATGCGGATATATAAAGTAAAAGTATGCTTAATTTATAAGTATGCTTTTAGTGCATAGTTTCCAGTTATAACTTAATTGACTAGCTATTTGTCCACCCTGTGGATGAATAGCTTTTTTTTTGGGAGGACACTGTGATGCTAGCTTTTGTTTTCACCTAAATCCTGTTTGCTGCATAAAAAATTTCAAGAGCTAAACAGGAGTAAATAAAAATGAGTTTAATTATTAAAGCGAGAAACATACGCTTGGATTATGCTGGGCGTGATGTTTTGGATATTGATGAATTGGAAATTCACTCTTATGACCGTATTGGTCTTGTGGGTGATAACGGAGCAGGAAAGAGTAGTTTACTCAAAGTACTTAATGGCGAAATTGTTTTAGCCGAAGCGACATTACAGCGTTTTGGTGATTTTGCACATATCAGCCAACTGGGCGGAATCGAAATAGAAACGGTCGAAGACCGGGCAATGTTATCTCGCCTTGGTGTTTCCAATGTACAAAACGACACAATGAGTGGCGGAGAGGAAACTCGTGCAAAAATTGCTGCCGCATTTTCCCAACAAGTACATGGCATTCTAGCGGATGAACCAACCAGCCACCTTGATCTCAATGGAATAGATCTACTTATTGGTCAACTTAAAGCATTTGATGGAGCATTACTTGTTATCAGTCATGACCGATATTTTCTTGATATGGTTGTAGACAAGATATGGGAGTTAAAAGACGGTAAAATTACGGAATATTGGGGTGGTTACTCGGATTACTTGCGTCAAAAAGAAGAAGAGCGACAACACCAAGCCGTAGAATATGAGCTGATGATGAAGGAACGGGAGCGATTAGAATCTGCTGTGCAAGAAAAACGCCAGCAAGCTAATCGATTAGACAATAAGAAAAAAGGAGAAAAATCCAAAAACTCTACCGAAAGTGCTGGACGACTTGGGCATGCAAAAATGACTGGCACCAAGCAAAGAAAACTGTATCAGGCAGCTAAGAGTATGGAAAAGCGTTTGGCTGCATTAGAAGATATTCAAGCACCAGAGCATTTGCGTTCTATTCGTTTTCGTCAAAGTTCAGCCCTAGAACTGCACAATAAGTTCCCGATTACGGCAGATGGTCTGAGCTTAAAATTTGGTAGCCGTACTATCTTTGATGACGCTAACTTTATAATACCGCTTGGCGCTAAAGTCGCTATAACTGGATCGAATGGAACAGGGAAAACGTCCTTGTTAAAAATGATATCAGAACGTGCTGATGGATTAACCATATCTCCAAAAGCTGAAATTGGCTACTTTACACAAACAGGATATAAATTTAACACGCATAAATCTGTGCTCTCCTTTATGCAGGAAGAGTGCGAGTACACAGTTGCGGAAATTCGTGCAGTATTGGCTTCAATGGGGATCGGAGCGAATGATATTCAAAAAAACTTATCCGACTTATCGGGAGGTGAAATCATCAAACTGCTTTTATCCAAAATGCTTTTAGGAAAATATAATATTTTGCTTATGGATGAACCAGGAAACTATCTTGACCTAAAAAGTATTGCCGCATTAGAAACAATGATGAAGTCCTATGCAGGAACTATTATCTTCGTATCTCATGACAAGCAATTGGTCGATAATATTGCTGACATTATCTACGAGATCAAAGACCACAAAATCATCAAGACTTTTGAGAGAGATTGTTAATGATAGCCAATCTAATCCGAACATTAATTATTGAACTCTTTAAAGGAAATTAAAAATGACAATTCAAGATATTCAATCACTTGCTGAAGCACACGGCTTGTTGCTTACGGACAAAATGAATTTCAATGAAATGGGCATTGATTTTAAGGTCGTTTTTGCTCTTGATACAAAGGGGCAACAATGGTTGCTGCGTATTCCTCGTCGTGATGGCATGAGGGAACAAATCAAGAAAGAAAAACGCATTTTAGAATTGGTAAAAAAACATCTTTCTGTAGAGGTTCCTGATTGGAGAATTTCATCTACAGAATTAGTGGCTTATCCCATACTTAAAGATAATCCTGTTTTAAATTTGGATGCTGAAACCTATGAAATAATTTGGAATATGGACAAAGATAGCCCGAAATACATAACATCTTTGGCAAAAACCTTATTTGAAATCCATAGTATTCCTGAAAAAGAAGTTCGGGAAAATGATTTGAAAATTATGAAACCTTCAGATTTAAGACCTGAAATAGCAAACAATTTGCAGTTAGTAAAATCTGAAATTGGTATAAGTGAGCAATTGGAAACCCGCTACAGAAAATGGTTGGATAATGATGTTCTATGGGCAGATTTCACCCAATTTATACATGGCGATTTATATGCTGGGCATGTACTAGCTTCAAAGGATGGAGCTGTTTCAGGCGTTATTGATTGGTCAACAGCCCATATAGATGACCCAGCGATTGATTTTGCTGGGCATGTAACTTTGTTTGGAGAAGAAAGCCTCAAAACTCTAATCATCGAGTATGAAAAACTAGGGGGTAAAGTTTGGAATAAACTATATGAACAGACTTTAGAAAGAGCAGCGGCCTCTCCTTTGATGTATGGTTTATTTGCCTTAGAAACTCAAAATGAAAGCCTTATCGTTGGAGCAAAAGCTCAGTTGGGAGTTATATAATTTAAAAATATGATTGCTGAGAACTGCCTTGTTTTGAAACTTGGTTGGCTTTAATTAGTTTTTAGTATTCTTTATAGAAAATGCCTCGATCAAGGGGCATTTCTAACAATCATTTAACATAAAATTTCTTATGTGAAGTAACCTGAATGCAGCGGTGCCCCATTGGGGGCGCGTTGAGATAAGCCTCTTTTAGATAACTTTAGCAACTCGATAGACAGTTGCAACTCCACAATTCACTGCTTTGGCAATTTCTTCCTTAGTCATATTGCCAACTACTAGCAATTCTTTTATTCGTTTATGTTTAGCCTCATTTGCCTTCTTGCCTGTTGGTTTGTAACCCGAACGTGCCAGGCCCTGCTTAATACGTTCTATACGTTTCTCATTGTCTAGGCGGGCCATTGTTGCCAGAAGATCAATCAACATATTGTTGATGAGTTCCAAGATTGAATGAGTAATGCTGTCACTGGTTTGAATCATTTGGTAGGTAGTAGGAAGATCTGCTACGACTAAACGAAGTCCCTTCTCCTGGATCCTGCGCTTCAGCTCTTGAAAATCTCGTTGGGTTAGGCGTGATAAGCGGTCAATACTTTCAACTAACAATGTGTCACCTTGATTTGCTTCTGACAGTAGCTTATTCAATTCAGGTCGGTCTAACTTCGTACCACTATAGTTTTCCACGTACACAATGGTTTCACCCAAATTCAAGTTTTGGTTTAGATCCTGAAGAATCTGCAAAGCCCTTTCTGCATCTTGATCTTTAGTTGAAGCTCGTAGATAAATACGTGTATTCATTTCTATCATTTAATCTTAATTCTATTAGATTAATGATAATACTATCATTTAATTATTGCATTAAGTCTAATGATAGATATTGTATGCGATTTGGCTCGCTATCATTCAGGTATAGTCTTTTGATAAAAAAAGCATGACTGGAAGCCATGCCTTGGGAATTCGTATAACGTGTATTATGTTAATTTTAGGGAAATTTAAGAATCTCTATGCAATGGTTTATTCAATATTCTTTGATTTCTTATCTTTTAGGTTAATCAGAAATAGCCAATAACATAAGCCAGGAAATAGAGCCATAAAGATAGTCCATGTATCTGTATACATCTTCCACCACTCTTTCGAAATTTCTCCTGTGTGACTCCATCCAAAAAGAATAAAAAATGGAGTAGCAATAATTATAGAGGCAATACAGATAGTTAATAAATTAAGACTGTTATAACGATTTAAAAGAATTGAGAATATGAAGCTGAAAGGTACAGTCAAAATACAATAAGCCAAGTAGACAAGACCGTGCCCTACAAGAACCACTAAAATCGAGTATAGGCTGTATTCCTGATTCATTACGATAAACAGGACTGCTGTGAAAAAAAGTAGTGGTAAAGGAGAAAGTAAGAGAGCTTTTACTATTTTTTCATTTGAATATTTCACTAATTTAATTCTCTTATCTACTCAATAAATAATAATACTATAACGATTTTATTGGAGGTTTTTTGATTCTATTTAACATAATGGTGGTTATACGCAATACACTTGTATATTAATATAAATATCAGATACTTAATAAAACAAGAAAAATCCAAAAATGCCCAAAAAACCGATTTTGAAACAAATCGGCTTTTTTATGAGCAGTTTTGATAGTTCTTGCCAATAAATTTGTTTAAAAAGTAGTCGATTTTGAGATTTTTTAAATTTTATCAATGCGTGAATGTTCAAAATTATCCCCATTTCTTGTGGATAAAACTTAGGCTGTTTTGTACGCTTTAGCTTACGTAAATTCCGGTCCTTTGCGGCTATTCGGAATAGTAGAATTTTCATATGATTAATTGGTCAGGAACAGGAAGTTCCTTAGAATTACAAAGAATGAGCACCAGGATGGGGCCAGATACGACAAGCACTAAGCCAGCACAGACCTAAAGTTCCAATAAAAAACCTCGGCAGGATGCCGGGGTTTTTTATTGTCTGCATTTAAGGTCTAATCAGTCTTAGCCAATTCATTTTGGTTGATAAGTTTAATCAGCGCATTTTGAACAAACTCATCAAGTTCAATCCCTTTTTCTTTTATGATGGTTTCTATCTTTGCTAGCGTTTCACTTTCTAATTCGAACTCGATTTCTGCTGATGTTTCCATGAGTAAATCATAGTTATTTTCGACTATCTTTTTAAAGGTTTCTTCTAGATCTTTTGTTGATGGAATATTGAAAGATAAGCGTAATGAGCTATTGATAATTTCAATATGGGTATACCCTAAATATTCAGTACTTTTTCCCACAAATCCTAAGTGCTTCATAAAAAACCTTAAATAAATATAGTAGAGAGCTGTCTAAATTAAGCCAGACTCTCTTTTACAAATTTTGGATCAACAATAAATAATCGAATAAGGGATGTTGCTGCTCCTGATGGTCTTCTCGCACCTTGTTCCCATGATTCAAGAGTACGTCTTGATACGCCAAGAATCTTAGCAAACTGATCTTGTGTTAGTTGAGCCTTTCTACGAGCTAACGCTACATCTGTCTCAGTGATTACGGTTCTTTTCGCTGCATTACTAGTAAGCATATCGTCGATGCCTTGTAATATTTCAGCTTCAATATCCCTAGTTGCTTCAAAAGCCTCAAGTTCTTTTTCAGTCATTAAACGAGTCATTTAGTTTCTCCACTAATGCTTGAAGAGTCTTCTTACTAAGCTGTACAGTTTGCTTTTTACTGTACAAGGTTAATAACCAAATCTCTCCATTTGCTAAACGATTAAAGTAGATGACTCTGACACCACCACTTTTACCTCTACCACCGCTAGTCCATCTAATCTTACGAATACCACCTGCATTAGGCTCTACATCTCCTGCTTCAGGATTTAATGCTAAGAATGTTTTGAATTCCTCATATTCTTCCTGAGTCCAATAAACAAGACAGTATTTAGTAAATAATGGAGTCTCACATATTGTATACATTGATTGCATTCATACTACCTTGTAGTAGTTTATTTTATACTACTTTGTGGTATTTTTAAATGATAATTCTTAGTTCACAGGATTAAAGACGATGTACTATTTTGCAGAGGATCCCTTCTAGGTAATGTTACCTAGGAGGAACAATGAAAAAACTGAAACATCAGTACAGGCAATCAATACAGAGTACTCACCATGACTACTTTTGGGAAATCTATCCCAATGTCAGAAGCTCTGTATTTAAAAATTTAGCACTCTGAACCGTACCGGGTTTGTCGGAGACTTTTTATTTAAGTTAGGCCACCTGACCTAACGGATTAATCTTATCATAGTAGATTGCTTCAAACTCAAAAGGTGATACATAACCCAGTGCACTATGTACACGTTCTTTATTGAACCAATCTACCCAGTTTAGTGTCGCAAGTTGTACATCTGCTAAACCTTGCCAATCTGCTTTTAAATATTCAATCACCTCTGTTTTGTATAAGCCATTCACCGTTTCAGCCAAAGCATTATCGTATGAATCACCAGTCGTACCGACTGATGCTCGTAAATTTGCTGCTTCTAAACGATTGGTATAACGAATGGAAAGATATTGCACACCTCTGTCGGAATGATGAATCACATTCTTTGGCATGCATCGGTCATGCAATGCTTGCTCCAATGCATCGAGCACCATGTCTGTATTCATACGTGTTGATACTTTCCATCCAACAATTGCTCGTGAGAACACATCAATAATAAAGGCGGTATAGACCCAACCTGAATTGGTTTGAATATACGGGTGAGTTTTAGCTAGTCATAATTCATAAAAAATATCGATTGTGTACTGTACTGTAATGTACTAAAATACGATACAGTACAGTACACAATAGGAAGTAAACCCATGGCAATCACTAAATCAGATGTGGCAAAAGCCATCGAATCCCTTGCAGCACAAGGCTCAAACCCAACTAACGATAATATCCTTGCGGTTCTTGGTAGCGGCTCAAAGACCACTATCAACAAATACCGCAAAGAGATCCTTGAAGAGCAACTGGCGGCAGCCGTTACTACGGCAAAAACTCTGAAAGATGCGGAACTTGTTACCGTGTCACAAGTCATTGCAACCCTATTGCAAGAACGGATTGATGCAGTACAAGGCGGATATGCGGAAACAGTGCAACAACTGGAAAAGCAGCTTGCAGATACCACAGAAAAACTGGAACAGGTGCAAATCAAACTTGATGAACAGGTCAAACAAACTGATGACACCACCGACAAGCTGAAAGTCGCTCTTGCTAGTACAGATAAGGCAAAAGAAGACTACAACGCCTTGCAAGCCAAATATGAACAGCTACTCGAAAAATCAGGCTCGATCAAATATGTGGAATCACAACTCACTAATGCAAATGCACGGATAGCTGAATTAGAAAAACAGATTACAATGTAAAAAGACAAGTAACTGACGATGAAGGCTGGTAATCCCCCCTAAAAATAATAGGATCTAAAAGTAGAATTTTCTCTTAAGATACGAGCAGGAGATTCTGCATGAAAACATCTAAATTTACTGACAGTCAGATCATGTCCATCTTGAAACAGGCAGAATCTGGCACACCTGTAGCGACCCTTTGCCGTGAACACGGCATGAGTAATGCTACCTTTTATAAATGGCGTGCCAAATATGGTGGTATGGATACATCATTAATGGCTCGACTGAAAGAGCTAGAAGCCGAAAATACCAGACTTAAAAAGATGTATGCGGAAGAGCGATTAAAGGCCGAAATCATCCAGGAAGCGATGGCAATGAGCAGCACTGCTGCGCAAGGGTAAAGCCATCTTGCCGGCGTAAGATGGCACAACAGGCAGTTGCCCAGCATGCCATTAGTATTCGTTTGGCTTGTAAAGCATTTGGCATTAGTGAAACCTGCTACCGCTATCAAGCCAAACTCAGCGATGACAATGCACTCATTGCTGAACAGCTCATTGAACTCACTGAGGAAAATTCCGATTGGGGCTTTGGTTTGTGCTTCTCGTATTTACGGCATGTTGAGAGTTGCTGCTGGAATCACAAGCGGGTTTACCGCATTTACTGTGAGTTGGCACTGAATCTGCGTATTAAACCGAGAAGAAGACTAAAACGGCATGCGCCTGAACCATTGAAAGAACCAATCCGAGAAAATCAGGTTTGGTCATTAGATTTTATGCATGATCAGCTTTCCGATGGTCGCAAGTTTCGATTATTGAATGTGATTGATGATTACCGCCGCGAAGGCCTAGCCATTGACGCAGGGTTCTCATTGCCCACAATCAGGGTTATTCGTACGTTGAATCAATTGCTGGAGTGGAGAGAAAAACCGTTAGTGATCCGATGCGATAATGGTCCCGAATTTATCAGTCACGAATTTGTGCGCTGGGCTACTGAGCACGGTATTCGTATTGAATATATTCAACCGGGTAAGCCACAGCAGAATGCGTATATTGAACGCTATAATCGGACTATACGTTATAGTTGGCTGAGCAAGCATTTATTTGATACTTTGGATGAAGTACAAGATTATGCAACAAACTGGTTGTGGCATTACAACCATGAAAGACCACATCAAGCTAACAAAGGAAAGCCACCTCTAATGGCTGCTTAACCTCTACTTTTAACTTCGGTTATTTATGGGAGGATTACCGATCACCTGAAATATTTAATACAGACAAAGGCAGTCAGTTCACGAGTGATGCATTTATTGATGTATTGAAATCAAATGGCATTCAAATCAGTATGGATGGTAAACTTGCGCAGTATACTGCTCATAGATTGATAATGTGATGGTTGAACGATTATGGCGGAGCGTTAAATATGAAGAGGTGTATCTCAAAGCTTATAGCAGTGTCACAGATGCAAAAAAGCAATTGAGTGCATATTTCAAGTTTTATAATTTGAAACGACCTCATTCGAGTCTAGACAAAATGACACCCAATGAGTTTTACTATGATCAGCTACCCCAACAAAACAAGGTGGCTTAACTAGAGCGGAATATCACTTATAGAAGTTGTTCAAATTTCCGGATCCATCTCTTTATTTACCGTTTGGACGTGAAGAAGCGAATCTGTTCTTTAACGTGATTGCCAAGCGTTATGAAAAAGGCAGTACGATATTGACGAGTAACTTACCCTTTAGCCAGTGGTCCAAATCCTTTGCAGATGATGTCACGTTGACCGCTGCGATGTTAGATCGGTTATTGCATCACTGTCATGTGGTACAAATATCGGGTGAGAGTTATCGTTTGAAGGATAAAAAAAGAATTGGGATTCAGCCCCAGGTTGAAATTTAATACGAGATCAAAGGGGTCAATTTTACTTTGCCATTTGTAAGGTGAAAGGGGTCAATTTTAGAATGCCGTTGACAACTTAAATAAAAAGTCTCCGACAAACCTGGTACGGTTCAGTCTGGTGAATTCCAGCAGTTGTTCATGGGTCAGTTGGCTTAAGTCAGGCAGCGTATTCATGACCGCAGTATGCCTGAGGTCATGAGAAGAATGAAATAGAACGTTTGGAGGATGGCAGAATGGTCGAGCTTGGTTTAGAGCATATTCACCACTTGCTGCAATCCAATTCTCTGCCAGGGCAAACCTTGGATCAGTGCCTGTAACTGTTCCGGGCTGAGGGCCACGGTTTCACCTTGGTGAACTTGAGCCCAGTGAAATTTGCCCTGTTCCAGCCGCCGGGCACACAGCCAGATGCCCAATCCATCATGTACCAACACTTTCATGCGATGGCCACGTTTATTACAGAACAGGTAAGCACAATGCGGTTTGATGTAGCCAAAGGCTCTCACCACCTGAGCCATGGTCGTATCCATACCTGCACGCATGTCCATGGGCTGAGTAGACAACCAGATTTCATCAATGCGGATCATGTTGCAAGTGCCTTGAGTAATTCTGCCAAGACAGGTATTTCTGATGTCTGCCATTTTAGCTGAATATCATTATTCGTATGAGGCACGGTGATACACAACGTGATCCTCTCATCAATAGGTTGGCTGATTGCAGCAGTGTAAGGCAAAGCAATAAATGCTGGATTCACATGAGTAGGATCCTGCACGGCACCATCATGATGGCTGAAGATCCTGATCCAACGACTGACAAGGTTGGCATTAATACTATGTTGCAGTGCGACCGAAGCGATCGAGGTATTAGGATTTTTACAGGCATTGACAATACTGAGTTTGAATTCTTTGCTGTATGTTCTGCGTTTTTTAGCAACAGGAGGTGTTGCTGAATATATATCCATGTTCATGGATTAAGTCCCCACTTGTTTTTAGGTGGGAACTAAATTAAGGCTTATAGGATCGCTTGGTAAGGCTGTGTTAGCCGGATGCTTACCACTTACTACTCACTTGCCTTGTACCATTTTATGGCATTAAATGGCCTTAACAAGATTGAGAGGTGTTAAATGTCTAAGCTAATAAAAAAGAGAGTTCAATATTCTGTGGATGAGGCTATTTCTGAATCAGCAGAGTACATTATTAAAAAAGTTGGGCTAACCCCTGCATCTGTTTTTAGTATGGTCATGGCTGAAATAGCCAAAACAGGTCGAATCCCTGTAAGCAATCAAATAAGTGATGATGATTTTAATACAGCACAGCTCATAGCTCTTAGCCATAATATCCCAAGTGTAAAAGTATCTAATACAAAATCTGCTCAAGCATTTTTAAACGATGATGGTGGGTACTAATGGCACAGGATTTGTATTGGGCTTATGTTGGTTTGACAGATATAGTAGATGGCAAAACTCGCCCTGTTTTATATATTCGACAAACAAAAAAAGACTACATCGTATTCCGTTTAAGTAGTCAATATGACAATAAATCTGATTTTATTAAACGTAAATATATTGAAATTATAGATTGGGAATCGGTTGGACTAAGTAAAAAATCATGGATTGATACCGTACAGACATATCAGTTGCCAATTGATAAAACAAAATTAACTTACATTGGTAAACTTTCTAAAAATGACTATGAGCGATTAATTAATCATCTTAAAGAACAATAACTGTTTGTCCAATTAGCCGAATAATATCTGTCCAAGTTAGCACAAAATTTAATGATCATTAAATAAGAATTTGCACTTGGATCGCAGAATCCATAAATTGGCTGCAATCATCCAGGAACGTAGTGTTTCCACTGAAATATCGAATCCATGAATGGTAGTGAGCTTTTCATGAGCCAAGGTAGATCCAAATCCCAGCAGATGTTCAGAAATAATGGAAAGACATTTTGATTTTAATAAATCATCATGGCGACGATGGCCAGGTTGACCACGACTGGCATGCGCCATACCTGAAACACCATCTTGATTGAGCTTCTATAATAACCAGGTAATTTGACGGGTTGAAAGATTAAGGATTTCAGCAGCACGGACTTGGGTAATACGATGATCTCGAACGTCTTGCAGAACAGCAAGACGTTGAATTTCTTTGTCAGACATAGTGATCAGCATCTATATTTCATATCCAGTCCATGATGTTTAAGCCATCATAAACTAGACATTTTTATTGGTGAGAATATAGACATTTTGAATGGGTTCTAACATGCCAATTGCGTATAATATAGATTATGTTAAATTAAGTACATAGTACTTTAAGTTCATAACTCTCTGTGTTTATAGATAAACAATATATAAAACAATGACTTATTAAAAAAATAATTCTAGGCTAATTTTATTTAAGTCTATATAGTGTTTACTTCATTTAGTTCTTCAATTGTGTAATGTTCTTCTTAAAGACAATCAAACTCTCAAAAAAGCATTCAACTCAAAATCGAATTGTTGTGCTGTTCAATGCTTCGACTACAACGGCATGTCTTTATCCATTACTCTATTCTTTATCTGTTTTGAGATTTCAAAGTGTAGCTACCCAACAATCAGATATGCTGTTAGCGGCAGTGTAAAAATGACCCCCTAATGGCATTTAAAAACTGACCCCCTTGGTTAATATAGCGGTCATTTTGGACTGCTCAACATGTTAACTTTGGAGCAAGCAGTGACAATCCAAATACTTCATCAACAAGGTAAATCTATTAAAGCCATTAGTCGTGAACTGGGGGTGTCCAGAAATACCGTACGTAAATATTTACGGCAAAACACCACACCTCAGTATCAGCGTATACAGCCTAGAATAAGTATCCTTGACCCATATAAACCCTATTTACTCCAACGTGTAAACGCAGCTCATCCTGAATGGATTCCTGCTGTTGTGCTCTACCAGGAAATTTTAGGGTTGGGATATCCAGGAAAGATCAGGATCTTGAGGGAATATCTTGCAACATTAAAACCAGTTGCTCAACCGGAACCGATCATTCGTTTTGAAACCCAACCTGGCCAACAAATGCAGGTAGATTTCACGACAATTCGACGCAACAACACGACTTTAAAAGCCTTTGTCGCAACATTAGGGTATTCCAGAGCGACTTTCGTGAAATTTTATGATCATGAACGTACGGATGCATGGATCGATGGTCTAGAAAATGCATTTCAGTTTTTTGCAGGAGTACCTCAAGAAATCCTGTTTGATAACGCTAAAACGATCATGATTGAACGGGATGCCTATCAGGAGGGGCAGCATAAATGGAATCCCAAACTGCTCGACTGCGCCAAGAAATACAGCTTTCGTCCTCGCGTATGTAAGCCCTACCGTGCACAGACCAAAGGCAAAGTTGAACGCTTTAATGGATACCTCAAATCAAGCTTTATTGTGCCATTGAAAGCAAGCCTGAAGACTTCGGGTTTACTGTTAGATGTTGATGTCGCCAATGCCCACATTGGCCGGTGGCTGCATGAAACCGCCAATCAGCGGATTCATGCCACCACGCAAGAAAAACCGGCTGTTCGACTGCAACAGGAGCAGCAAAAATTTACGCCATTACCGCAATCAGATACAGGTTCTAGCACTGTACCTGTTGCAGCAGCACAGCATGTCATGCCCTACGAGAGTTTGCAGCATCCCTTATCGGTATATGACCAGTTGCTGGGAGTTTCCTGATGAATCTGCAATACGACCGTATAGAGCAACTTTGCCAAAAGCTCAATCTGCCTGCCATCGCATCACAATGGTCACATCATGCACAACAAACATTAGGTCAAGATGGAAGTTATGCCGACTTTGTTGAAGCTATCTTGACGCATGAATATGCTGCCAGGCAACAGCGCAGCCAGCAGGTCCTGATGAAACTCTCAGGCCTGCCTCAAGTGAAAACGCTGGAAGGTTACGATTTTAATTATGCACTGGGTGCTCCCAAATCACAGGTGGTCGAGTTGTTCAACCTGAGCTTTATTGCTAGAGCAGAAAATGTGGTGTTTCTCGGGGCTAGCGGTGTAGGGAAAACGCACTTATCTATGGCATTAGGCTATAAGGCCATCATGAACAATGTCAAAACCAAGTTTATTACCGCCGCCGATCTCACGCTGCAACTGAGTACAGCCTATCAGCAAGGTAAATTGAAAACCTATATGCAACGTGCGGTACTGGGACCAAAGTTACTGATTATCGATGAAATTGGTTATTTACCGTTTGGACGTGAAGAAGCGAATCTGTTCTTTAACGTGATTGCCAAGCGTTATGAAAAAGGCAGTACGATATTGACGAGTAACTTACCCTTTAGCCAATGGTCTAAGTCGTTTGCGGATGATATTACGTTGACCGCTGCGATGTTAGATCGGTTGCTGCATCACTGTCATGTGGTACAAATATCGGGTGAGAGTTATCGTTTGAAGGATAAAAAAAGAATTGGGATTCAGCCCCAGGTTGAAATTTAATACGAGATCAAAGGGGTCAATTTTAGAATGCCGTTGACAATGCTCGCACTTAAATTTTGGTATGAATTCTGGTTCCAGAAATTGAACCGTACCGGGTTTGTCGGAGACTTTTTTATTTAAGTTAGGCCACCTGACCTAACGGGTTAATCTTATCATAGTACATTGCTTCAAACTCAAAAGGCGATACATAACCCAGTGCACTGTGTACACGCTTTTTATTGAACCAATCTACCCTGTTTAGTGTCGCAAGTTGTACATCTGCTAAACCTTGCCAATCTGCTTTTAAATATTCAATCACCTCTGTTTTGTATAAGCCATTCACCGTTTCAGCCAGAGCATTATCGTATGAATCACCAGTTGTACCGACTGATGCTCGTAAATTTGCAGCTTCTAAACGATTGGTATAGCGAATAGAAAGATATTGCACACCTCTGTCGGAATGATGAATCACATTCTTTGGCATGCCTCGATCATGCAATGCTTGCTCTAATGCATCGAGCACCATATCTGTATTCATTCGTGTAGATACTTTCCAGCCAACAATTGCTCGTGAGAACACATCAATAATAAAGGCGGTATAGACCCAGCCTGAATTTGTTTGAATATACGTAAAGTCACTGACCCACAGTTGGTCAGGATGATCAGCAGTAAAATTACGTTTCACTAAATCATCTGCTCGTTTTTGGTCATCTCGGCTACGGGTGGTTTGTTTGTTCTTACCTCGCCAAACACCTTGTATACCTAGCTTTTTCATTAATCGAGCAACAGTACAGCGTGCAATAATATAGCCTTCACGTTTCAGTTTTTGCCAGACTTTACGTACACCATACCGACCTGAACTTTCCTTCCAAATTCGTTTAATCTCCTCAGCATGATGCAAGTCATGTAAATCTCGCTTTGCTCGATGTTCTGGATTTTCGCAGAGATCTAGAGTCCGGTAATAGGTTGAAGCTGCGATCGGTAAAATCCTACAAATCGCATCAACACCATATAAGTCTTTATTGTTATGGATGAAATCCACCATTATTTGTGTGGGCGGTCGAGCTCCGCCTTGGCGAAAAAAGCGGCTGCTTTGCGTAGAATTTCATTGGCACGCTTTAATTCTTTAATTTCACGTTCCATTTGCTTCATTTTTTCTTGGTCAGATATCTGTTGTACTTTAATAGGATTTTGCTGATCTAAATGCTTTTGATGCCAGGCACGAAGTGTTTCAGGAGTACAACCAATCTTAGGCGCAATTGCTGTGATTGCAGCCCAATTCGATGGATAATCTTTCTCGGATTCAATCAATAATTGAACCGCTCTTTCTCTGATTTCAGGGGTATATTTTAATTTTGTCATCGGGATAGTCTCTCAGAATATTGACTCTCCGACAAACCCGGTACGGTTCATTCAGTTCTTTGGACAATTCCCTTTTAGATCAATAATAGAGACTAATATCAATTATCTTATACATGGTAAGTTGACAAAAATAACTAATCATGCGAAAAAGTTTTTTTAGTTAACAGATGTTCACCCATGCCTCGAATTGTTTCTGTACCACTTAGTTTAGAACAGCGAGAACGACTCATTTTTCTGGCCAAGCATGCAAAACATTGGCGTGAAAGACAACGTGCCCAAACTATTCTCTGGCTTTCTGAAGGTAAAAGTGTTGCGGAAGTTGCCACTCTACAAGAACGTATCCCAGAAACCATAAGGCTACAACGCCGACGTTGGGAATTGTATGAGTTTGAATCGATTAAAGAAGGTCATCGCTCAGGTCGGCCCAATACATTGATCTCAGACTATCAGGCGAAAATCCTAGATTGGGTCAATACAAGTCCACTCAATGCAGAACAAATCCGAGTCAAACTACATGAAGAATACGAAGTGTCCGTGTCTGTTGAAACCATTCGTAAGTTTTTACGTGATTCAGGTATGGTCTTCAAGCGTACCCGTCATAGCTTGAAAAAAAAGAGATCCGATTGCATTTGAACAAGCAACACAGCAGATTGAAAAATTACGAGAGCAAGCGGCACGTGGTGAAATTATATTAGGTTATGTTGATGAAACAGGGTTTTCATCTACACCTGATAACCGCTATGCATGGACAAAGATAGGTGATGTTCATGCGGTTGATGCAATAAGATTAAAACGAGTTAATGTCATGGGGTGTTTGCTTTCAACGGGGGAACTGGTGACAAGTTGTTTACAAGAGTCAGTTACAAGCACTTGGTTTTATGCCTATTTAACTGGAATAGCTCAACAAGTAAAACAGACTTATAACCTTCCATTGGTTCTTATTGTTGATAATGCCTCGATTCATAGAAGTAAAAAGATGGCTGATTACAGAGAGCTACTTAAAAGTAACTTTTCGACGAATTTGTATTTTATTCCAGCTTATAGCCCTGAGTTAAATCGAATCGAGATGGTATGGAAGCAGATGAAATATTATTGGCGAGATTTTCAAGTCATGACAGCTGATAAAATAGAGCAATGGGTGGAGAGAGTATCAAACCAATTCGGAAAAGAATACATGTTTACTTTTTAATGACAGCTTATGTGGTTGATTCCATTAATAGTCCTTGGATTTTTTTTATTCACTGGTATTAAAATTCATCAGAAGAATATTAGTAAAATATCTAGATATTAACAGCCTAAAAATATTATCTAGCCCTATGCAAAGATATGCATAGGGTTATTACTTATTTAGAAATTAACGTAGTATCATTTTTTTTGGGAGTTTCAAAAGAGATTTTTTCAAAAATTATTAAACTAAAGATTAAGACTCCGATTAAGCCAATTAGTCCCATAATTAAGAAAGTTGCTCTAAATATCAAGCCATAAGTCAAAATTTTACTTAAATATTTTTTTCCCATATTAGCTCTAATAAGATTACTTTCTTCATTACAAAATATTCCAATATCAATTGAAGAATTTCTTTCTAATCTTTTAAAGACTTCTTCAGATTGTTTGATTAAAAAAGATGTTCTTTGATCTAGCTTCCAGAAAACAAATGCCGTAATACTTAAGAAAATGGATAAAAATATTCCTATGTAAGCAAAGGTACTTGAGGACTGAATGGAAACACCTATAGCGGTTCCTAATCCAGCAATGATAAAAAGAAAATAATTGAACATTGTTATTCTTTGGTTGGAATGTAATTCAAAGTACTTCCAGGCATGTTCAACAGCTTGTTCAGAATTAATCCTATTTGTCATATTAATATTACCCAATTGAAAATTATATGAATTATATAATTTATTCAATTGAATAAACTAATCTAAATAATTCTGCTTGATACTTTGCATCGTGCAAAGCATTATGATCTCCTTGTAAAGTAGGATGTACATATTTATCTATTGAACTTGACTTTGTATCGTACCAGCTACATTTTGTGGCTCCCATAAAAAGAGCTTTGATATCTATAGCTGATATACCAAAAGGATTTCTATTTAAATATTTTAGAAAATAAAAATTTATAAAAGACCAATCGAAAGGCGCATTAAGTCCTACAAATATAGGTCTAGAGTCCTCTGGTAAATACTTGAGTATCCAACTTTCAAATTGAGACATTGCTTCTATGGGGGGAATACCTTTCTTTCGTGCTTGGTCTAAAGTTATTCCTGACACTTTTAAAGCTTCTTCAATTGCTTGATCACTGATTGGTTGGAGCATTATTGTAAATTCTATATCAGGGTTATATACGAAACATGCTCCTATAGTCAGCATACTGTGTTCACCTACTATAGGACCTGCTGTTTCAATGTCTACAGAAATATAAACCTCTTTTTTATACATTCTTATGCTCCTTCCAATTAGAATTATGTTATCCAGCCATTATAGGTGAAGGCTTTAGCTTACTAAGAGCCTGATGGAAGTGTGAGATTTTTAATTCTGAATCAGGAAAAGCTAAAGAAACTGCCGTTGGATATAACCGTGTACGAATATCTGAATAAGTCCAACCTGGTTCTGCTCCGTGAGGAGCAGTTGCACTTACTAATTCGGCAATTTCATCTTCCGAAAAATCGATGTCAGACAAATCTTTAGTAAAAAGCTCATGTCGTTCTTCATTAGATGGGCGAACAAACTCTTCTACAATGGAAGCTCTACGCAAAACAGCTGCATCTAAAGCAGCTAATCGATTAGTACATAAAATTGCAAAGATACGGCCACCATGTTTTCTTAAATCATCTATTGCTTGAATTAAAGTATTCACACCAACTTTATCTTCATGATGACTATTTTCTTGACTTCGAGATGCTCCAAGCGAATCACCTTCATCAATAATAAGAAAAGCTCGACCATTTCCATGTCCAATAGACCGAGTGATTTCATCGAATGCTTGTGCAATGAGAGTACCCATTTCACCAACTTTACCAGTTCCTCTGACTTTATTACTAAGCTTAAATAGCAAAGCATCTTCTATTTTCGCATCACGAGCTAATCTATTAACAATTGCTTCAGCATTTGCAGTTTTTCCAGTACCTACATCACCATGAAAAATAGCTAAAGGATATTGATCGACAAGAAGATCAATAACCGCTAGTTTTTTCCCATGTTTTTGTTTACTCCATTGTTCTAACTCATCAGCCTGAAGCAAAAGTTGTACTTGTTTCTTAATACGGGAATATCTAGATTCAAAACCGAGTAATTTGTCAGCTAAATCATCAAATTGTTTAATTGGTAAATCTGTCTTAACTTCAAAAACTGTTGATTTACTCATGAGTAGTCGCTCCTATTAGCTCCATAACCATTACTGCTATAACCTCGCTCCCCTGATGCAGAAAGGCTACTGTGAGTGGTACTTTCTGTTGTTGAGACCCAAGTTATTTCCAATGGTAATTTGGAAGCTTTTTCTGATTCATTACGATATTTATCGGTATGTGACAATATAATTCTAATTCGTCCATCTGGTGTGTGGGGCCACATTACTCCGCCAGGTCTTTCAGTACCAGATGCACCTTCAGTTTGAAATATGTACTTAATAGCTCTAACTTCTGAACCATAGGAAGATATCAAAGTTACATCAACTTTAGATAAATATTCATTTTTTGCTAATAGTTCAATATCATGGGCATATTCTTTCGCTTTATCTTCAGTCATCGCTCTTGTGCTACTAGCGATCATAATTAAATCTGCTTTAATACTACGTACAACTTTTTCAACATCAGCTACAGTGTAAGTACTCGAATAAGTACTTGAGTATGATGAACTCATGCTTTAATCCTTAATTTTAAATTTATTACCGAATATTTCTTTCCAAATGTCGTTATCATCTTCTACTGATGCATAATTTGCAGTTTCCCAAGCTTGTAAGGCTATTTTGACGATTTGTTCTTTCTCTTCTATAGTTATTCGAGACGCTACATTATTTTCATGGTTAGCAGGATCAATAATTACAACAGGATCTGAAAAATATTTCTGCACCTTAGCCGAGTTCTCAGGGAAATCAATACGCTCATTTAATTCACTTTGAGCTATAAATCCTAAAAATTCTCTAAAACGTTGTTCAATATTTTGTGTTGGTCCATCACGATCTTGTAAATAAGCTAGTATCAACTCTAGATGAAAAGATTTAAGGCCCGGAGGGCACGCAAAATTTTTCCATCGTTTTGCCATACGCACTAAAGTGCGGTAATGCTTATCTGAATTTTTTCTATCACGAATAAATTGAATATGACAAGGAGCACAAGTTAGGTTTTTTTCTTTAGTTTTTAGATCATATTGCCAACCATGGTTTGGTTCTTGGGCATCTTGAATTACAGGAACTACATCTACACTCAGCCCACTTTTGACAAAAGTTACTGTAGCTGCTCTCCGTTGAATCTCAAAATCTTCAACAGCTTTAGTTGGATAAATTTTTGTGAGTAACGTGTAAATTAAGTCATTAAGATTGTCTAATGTCGAATCATCTACATTTTTATTACTGATATAAAATACAATATCTACATCGATAGGATCATCTACAGTTTTCTTCAAAATTGTATACTTTGCAAAAGAACCGGCTTTAACTACTTTTGCTATTTTTAAGTCAGAGTTTGAAGTGATATGTTTGCGTAACTCTGTTATTAAATTATCCACTTGTGCATGATATTCTGTACGTTTTTCTGAAGGTAAACGAAGTACATTACCATCATAATATTGAAGATCTGAATTTGTAAGTGACATTCTGATGTGTTTCCCCAAGTTAGTTATTAAGTGTTAAGCCATGAGTAATATAATCTGCTGTTACTGCAGCAGCTGCTTTTGCGGCTAAGTCATGAAAGCGATTGTCTTTTGTGGAATCACCAAAGTCACTAATTCCTCTAATCATTAACACGGGTTTTTTATGTAAAGCACAAGCCGCAAATACTCCTGCACCCTCCATTTCAGCAACTTCAATTTTTCCATTAAGTTCTTTTAAGGCTTTAAATTTTTCAGGATCTCGAAGAAGCTTCTCACCACTTCCAATAGTGACTGTTTTAGGCATAACACTTTTAGTTACTGGGCCAATTTCAATACTATCTGGAAGTATGATTTCTAAGGCTTCATAGCTCTTTATTAAGCGACTTTCTAAAGAACTTTTGTTAGATAAATATGTGCTAACATCCTGTCTAACTTTAAGATCTAACACTGTGCTTTTAGGCCGGTGTTCTGTAGCGCCACCTTCAATGAGAGCTGCTCCTTCGTATGCAACGACTTGTTCAGATAAAACAACTTCGCCTAAAGCACATTTTTCGCGCATTCCCGCAGCAATACCTAACATGATTACATTTTTAGGTTGTAATTCAATTAGTAATGTGGTGGTGATTGAAGAAGCATCTACATTTCCAGCGCTAGAAAAACATGCTATTGCGCAATTAGCCCGTATACCATCATTGCGAATTATTTCTGTTTTCCATACATGGAGACCCGTACTTGTAACTATAGGCTGTACACCTTCATTAATATTTAATGCTTGCCTTGCAGCTGATAATTCAATTGGTAAAGCTGTCAAGACTAATACATCTGGCGGAAGAGCTGCGTGTCTAGCTTGTTCCTCTTTATAAAAGATCGTAATAATTCTCTTTGCAATTTGAGAAAATTCTAATACAGGTTCTTCTAAAGAGAGTGCTGAAATACTTTTTACCACAGTAGAACCGGTATTTTGCAAATAAGTTTGAGGAGTGTCTCTAAATTTTTTTAGCAATCCTAATGCACCATTTCCATCTTCTTTATTTGATCCGATTTGTAGATCTAAAGGCAAAATAGGCAACCCTTTTTTTACCATTTTGTGAGCTCTATCTAATACTCCTTTACCACCACCTAGTGCAATCATTGCTGTAGCATGCTCAATTTGTTCTTCACCTACATTGCTACCTGTTAAGATTTCGTCATCAATACAAATATGTTCAGCAACCCCACGAGCAATCATGCTATTTAAAAGCCGTCGCTGTTCGGAATTGGTTTTGCATTGCAACCGATCATTTGATGCAACAATCTTAAGAAAGATTTTGTTTTCTATCCCTTGAGTTAGTTCGTTTATTTTTCTAGCAATAGTCCAATCAAAAACTAAAGATTTTTGAGTTTGATTTACAGGCTCTGCTGAAAAATAACCGATAAAGCTGCCTCCAGCATTAATAACTTCTGTTACAAGAGCTTCAACAAATGAATGAGCCTTATCGATCTGGTCATCATTTGTAGTAAGAGAAATGCTACCTGCAAGGAGAATACAACTATTTGAAAGAGAAACTGGATTACTCATTCTCCCCTTACCCCCTAAAAAATATAATAATTTTTAATAGATGAAGGTTACATTAACTATTGCAAGTGTTCTTTGAAAATTTATTTAGCTTTGTAATTTTAGTATGCAAGTAGTTTAATTGTTCACTCCTCCAGGTATCACTGCAAATATGGCTGTACAGTGGTAAGAACCCTACAAACGCGATTGAATGAGATAAAGTAATATACTGTAGTACCAGCTGTTAAAAGGAAAAACCACCAAAACACCTAGATTACTAATTGTTACTGAAGGAATATCCATAATTTTGGAAAAAGTTGTCTAGATAGAAGAAGAACTCCTAATAAAGTCGCAATTATTGCACGAGCATGCTGAGAAAGGCGGCACTCAAATCTACAGTTGCTATGTGAGTTGTGAGTTATGACCCGGCAAATATGATAACTCCAATAAAATCATTAATCTAAACATTTGCTGAATCTTCATTAAATTACTAACCACTGAATTAGATGGATGAAATGGTAAATATATAGTTGTGAAGGGCTTTGTTGCACAAACCTATCTGTAAAGGCTTTTTCAGCGATATAATTTTCAAATGAAGAAGCCTACACACAAAATCTACTGCACAACCAATTGGCCCGCATATAACCGAGCACTCATGAGTCGCGGAAATATTGTCATTTGGTTTGATCCTGCTACGCAATGGTATGCTCCATCAAAAGGCAAACAAGGGCGAAATCAAACCTACTCCGACGCAGCTATCCAATGCTGCTTAATGATTAAATCCTTATTCCGTCTATCTTTACGTATGGTCACTGGCTTTGTGCAAAGTCTGATTGAACTTTGCGGATTAAATTGGACCGCACCAGATTACAGTACGCTTTGTAGAAGACAAAAGCATATTGATATTGCAATCAGCTACCAAAAAAGTAGCGATGGGCTGCATCTACTCGTAGACTCTACAGGCATGAAGTTTCTAGGTGAGGGCGAATGGAAACGCAAGAAACATGGAGCTGAATATCGTCGCCAATGGCGTAAACTACATATTGGTATAGATGCCAAAACCCTACAAATACGCGCTATTCAGCTCACAACCAATAATGTCAGTGATTCACAGGTGCTTGGTGATTTACTTAATCAGATTCCACAAGATGAGCAGATTGACTCTGTTTATACCGATGGAGCTTATGACACCAAGCAATGCCGTCAGGTCATTGCAGATCGGCAAGCACATGCGGTGATTCCACCTAGAAAAAATGCGAAACCATGGAAAGATACAAAGATCAGCTCGCTAGAGCGAAATGAATTACTTCGAACAGTTAAACGTTTAGGCAGGACATTATGGAAAAAATGGTCAGGCTATCATCGCCGCAGTTTGGTGGAAACCAAGATGCATTGCATCAAATTATTAGGCGATAAATTAATGGCAAGAAGCTTTCCTAGTCAGGTGAATGAAATTCATGCACGTGTAGCAGTCCTCAACAGATTTACGGAATTAGGTCGACCACTTACCCAAGTTACGCCTTAAATTTGGCTCAATTAGGGGCGCTTTGCATTTCAAATCTTTGTGCAACAAAGCCGATGGAAAGTATCTACACGGATGAATACAGATATGGTGCTCGATGCACTTGAGCAAGCATTGCACGATCGAGGCATGCCAAAGAATGTGATTCATCATTCCGATAGAGGTGTTCAATATCTTTCTATTCGCTATACCAATCGTTTAGAAGCTGCAAATTTACGAGCATCAGTCGGTACGACTGGTGATTCATACGATAATGCTTTGGCTGAAACAGTGAATGGCTTATACAAAACAGAGGTGATTGAGTATTTAAAAGCAGATTGGAAAGGTTTAGCGGATGTACAACTTGCGACACTCAACTGGGTAGATTGGTTCAATAAAGAGCGTGTACACAGTGCATTGGGTTACAAGTCGCCTTTTGAGTTTGAAGCAATGTACTATGATAAGATTAACCCGTTAGGTCAGGTGGCCTAACTTAAATAAAAAAGTCTCCGACAAACCCGGTACGGTTCAGTCTCAATTTTCACACTTCATGCAACAGAGTCGTTTTTATCCTAAGGTCCTTACCACTTGTATTCTTTACGAACATATATCAAAAAAAGTGTAGCAAGTTGCTACACTTTTCGCTAGATCAACTCTTTACCAAAAATATCATTCAGTCTTTCACGAATACTATGGACGAATTCCGGATTACTTTTAAGTTTATGCTTCATATTTCGTTTAAAGTCATTCAACCCCATACCAATTTCAGCAAAATCCATTTGGAATAAAGTGTCATTAATGACAATATTTGCTTGAGAGTCAGTGAGGCATCCTACTTTTTTAAACCACTTCTTGAACTGCTGATAATTTTCATCATTATTAAAAATATACCAAGAACGTACATTCATATCGAATTTAGCCCCTAATTCTTTTACGGATGCATTGTCTTCAAATGGAACATCAAGATAGATTTTTTCAATCACTGCAAATTCATCCAGTGCCTTATCAGCAATCCGATGATGCAGTTTAAAATTCACACCTACAATTGGACGGCCTTTCTTAACGGTTTCATACTCTAATTGTAGATCTGTATTTTCGTTAATTTCTGCCACTATTTTGTCTAATACATAGCGTCTAAAATCTACCCAGCGATCATATTTGGTTTCATTAATATCAATCAGTGCTTTCAAGTTTTCTAAAAGTAATGGCACTTCATAACTCTTTTGATTGGCGTACTTAAATTCATTTTTAATGAAATAAGTATAGAGACTCATACTGGCAACAGAATCTAGGGCAAAAAGATGTTTTAGCTGATAGGTAGTAAAATTACCCCCAGCCAGTTGAGTGAAATACGGCAACACCTCACTGGTAAAACGAATCTGAATCGCATTTTTAGAATCATCTTCCCATCTTAACTCACGGATAATGGGAACGACAGAATGTACTTTTTTAGTCTTTCTTTTACCATTATCAGCAGGCTCCTCAATAATAAAATGAGCTACCCGGGATGAAAGCTCTTTGTAGATCCGATCTATTGCAACATTAATTGAATTACGTTTATTTAATCCTAGTAAATCTGCCAAATCATCCTTATACAAATAAATATAAGTTTGTTCGGTAATTTCACCATCTACCCTATTTTTCTCACTATAATTCGCAACCGCCATTGCATATAGAAGTGCCTTATATTCATTGGCTGATAATTCGATTGGGCGAATTAAACGGTTACTGGTACTGACAACGCCATTATGGCGAATGTTGCCTATACAGTAAGGAATATAATTCGATTCTTCTTGCAATGGTTCAGATTCTGTCATAACCGTGATATTTATAATTTAACTTAGTTTTTATATACAAAAGTGGAAAAACTTTCAAGACTTTCACCACAAGATTCTAAAAGTGGAAAGTTTGTCATCAAAAAGAAGCATTTTAGCCGGTTTTCTGCATTTAAAGTGGAATTAATTATAATCTTTCCACCCTATGATGACAGACCTTCCACCTTTAGTCTCGAAATTACAGTTCAGAAGGCCTATTTTTACTTTTTTCATTCAGATCTAGTTAGGTTAAGTCAGATAAAAACCCTGATGTGACAAGGCTTCCACCTTTTTGTTAGATTTAAAAGGTATAACTGCACATATAATCATCAGGAAATATCCAATAAAAAAAGATTATCCACAGGTTAAGAAGATACAGTGACAATCTTTCCACCTTTAAAGCTTAGTTATGAGACTTTATTAACAGCTTAAATATTTGTTTTTGCAATTATTTTTAAATAAAAATAGCAGATATAAAAATAGCAGTGACAAACTTTCCACCCTAGTGACAGACCTTCCACTTTAGAGTGACAAACCTTCCACTTTAGAGTGACAGACCTTCCACTTTAGAGTGACAAACCTTCCACTTTAGAGTGACAAACCTTCCACTTTAGAGTGACAAACCTTCCACTTTTAAATCTATAAGCATTTGTTTTATATAATAAAAATATGATCCTAATTATTAATTAGCTAAATAACTAATTATTCTAATTTTTAATTAAGCTAGCTTAGTTAAAAATTTATTTTTTAAACTGTTTTACAGCTGAATAAATAGGATTTATAAATTTAAAAACTATAGTAAGATGAATGAAAGTTATTTATATTACTAAACATTCAAATAAGGAAGCATCTGACACGCATGTCTGCAAAAATTATTACTGTTGCTAACCATAAAGGCGGATGTGGCAAAACAACGACTGTTGTACACCTAGCCTCAGAACTTGCCAATCTGGGCAACAAAGTTTTAGTCATTGATTTAGATCCTCAAGCAAACGCAAGTTTACACATTGGGATCCAACATCCAAGCGAAATTGCTGTCACTACAGCAGAATTACTAGTGGGCGATATTTCGTTGTTGGCAGATGCATTACAAGAAGAAACGAACTTTGAAAAAGTATCATTAATTTATGGTTCCTTGAATTTAGGAAAAACTGAAGATCAACTAAAAGAAGAAGCTCCCCGTCCTTCAGAAGAGTTAAATATCAAGTTAAAACTATTAAAAGATCTATATGATTTTATATTGATTGACTGCCCACCTAGCCTTAAATTATTAACCAGCAATGCCCTGGCATCCTCAACACATGTCATTATCCCTATCGAATCAGGATCACAATATGGATTATATGGGGTAACAGATCTTTTAAATCATCTTGAAAAGATCAAACGTATTAATCCAGATTTAGAGCTTTTAGGCGCTTTACTAATTAAGCATGATGAACGTCAGAATGTCTGTAAGCTGATTCGGGATGAAGCCTTGAAACAAGTGGGTAAAATTTTAGAAACCACAATTCCTCAAAGTACTAAAGTCAATCAAGCAGCCATTCTGCAACAACCACTTTTGAAAGTAGAAAAAAATTCAAAAGTACGTAAGGCTTTTGAAAGCCTTGCCAATGAAATTGTATTGAAAATTTAAACCTGAGAGCATTATGGCAAGCACCAAAGAGCTTTTAGCTCAGAAACTGAAACAGAATACAGAAAAACATCAGCAAGCACAGAAAGACAATATTAAAGAGCTGAAAGAGTTTAGACGTAATGTCCCTATTGAGGATATCAGCCGAAGTCTAAACCAGCCGCGTAAAATATTTGAAGAATCACAGTTAAAAGAACTGGCGGATTCTATTAATGAAATCGGCCTTTTGCAGCCCATTACAGTGCGTAAACTGGATAATCTGAAATATGAACTGATTGCAGGCGAGCGACGCTTACGGGCACATCAGTTACTCGGAAAGTCTGTGATTGAAGCCATTATCATTGATGCAAATAATGTAGAAGCATCTTTGTTAACCCTGGCCGAGAATTTAAAGCGTCAGGATCTGACAGATTATGAGATTTTTATTGGCCTGAACTCACTTGATGAGAAATTAAAGAAAAACAAGCAACGTTTAGCCAATTCACTGGGTTTAAATCGCGAAGATATGTACAAGTATTTAGCATACGAAAAACTGCCGCAAGCAATTTTAAATGACCTTGATGTGGAACCAGGCTTGCTAGGCCGTACTGCTGCAACTGCATTCAAAAAATTTCTATCGGATCATCTTGAACAACTCTCTGAAGCCGAAGTGGCCTTACTCGGAGCTTGGGAAAAATTAAAAGACAAAAAACTCGAGCAAAGCAAAGTTACTACTTATGCTGAAAAACTATTGAGTCAGAATCCAGAAAAACTGACCACAACATCCGTGGTCAGAAAAATTGAATATGCCGGTAAGATTGCGGGGAATATCAAACTGAATCAAAAACAGCTTAAGGTTTCTCTGAATATCTCGGAAATTGACGAAGCCAGTCTCTTACAATTAGAAGATTTCTTAAAACAGCTGATTCAAAAAAGCGAAAAAGTGTAGCAAGTTGCTACACTTTCTTAGCACCCTGAAACTAATTACATCCTCATGCATTATTGAATTTTATTTTCTTAAGTATGCTTCTTTACATTTGGTCTTTGAGAGTACTGTTACTTCGGACTGAGATTAAATTCTGCCTTTCTTCTTGTGGAGTAGTTTTATATTTATCCGGAAATATTATATATGTCCATATAAGCACTCCCAGTTTTCAGGTTTTGTATCAAAATAATCAATTCTTATCAGATTTTTCGATAGGGAAGTATATATGCTGGTGGAACATAAATAATTTGGTGGTGTTTCAAAAGGTATGCTGCCGTTAAAAAAATACGTTATTAAGGTAAAAGAAAGTAAGCATCCAGCTAACACAGCCTTACCAAGCGATCCTATAAGCCTTAATTTAGTTCCCACCTAAAAACAAGTGGGGACTTAATCTATGAACATGGATATATATTCAGCAACACCTCCTGTTGCTAAAAAACGCAGAACATACAGCAAAGAATTCAAATTCAGTATTGTCAATGCCTGCAAAAATCCTAATACCTCGATCGCTTCGGTCGCACTGCAACATAGTATTAATGCCAACCTTGTCAGTCGTTGGATCAGGATCTTCAGCCATCATGATGGTGCCGTGCAGGATCCTACTCATGTGAATCCAGCATTTATTGCTTTGCCTTACACTGCTGCAATCAGCCAACCTATTGATGAGAGGATCACGTTGTGTATCACCGTGCCTCATACGAATAATGATATTCAGCTAAAATGGCAGACATCAGAAATACCTGCCTTGGCAGAATTACTCAAGGCACTGGCAACATGATCCGTATCAATGAAATTTGGCTCTCTACCCAGCCCATGGATATGCGAGCAGGAATGGATACTGTCATGGCTCAGGTGGTGAGAGCCTTTGGCTACATCAAACCGCATTGCGCCTACCTGTTCTGTAATAAACGTGGTCATCGTATGAAAGTGTTGGTACATGATGGACTGGGCATCTGGCTGTGTGCCCGGCGTTTGGAACAGGGTAAATTTCACTGGGCTCAAGTTCACCAAGGTGAAACCGTGGCCCTCAGCCCGGAACAGTTACAGGCATTAATCCAAGGTTTGCCCTGGCAGAGAATTGGATTGCAGCAAGTGGTGAATATGCTCTAAACCAAGCTCGACCATTCTGCCATCCTCCAAACGTTCTATTTCATTCTCTTCATGACCTCAGGCATACTGCGGTCATGAATACGCTGCCTGACTTAAGCCAACTGACCCATGAACAACTGCTGGAATTTACCCGGCAGTTGGCGATGCAGCATCAGTCTCTAGCACAATCAAACCAGCAATTAGATTCTAAAGTTCAACATCTTTCTATTCTCAATCAAAAATACGAGCATGAACTGGCGCTGTTTAAAAAGCACAAATTCGCCCAAAAGAATGAACACTTAACGGCAAAACAAATCCATCTGTGGGATGAAGCGGTTGAAGAAGATATTGCCGCGGTTGATCTAGAACTGGAACGGCTAAATGCAGATAAAACCAATGCAGCGACACACAAAGCAACAGTCAACAAACCTAAACGTCGACCACTGCCAGATCATCTACACACCATCCGTATTGAGCATGAACCTGCATCAACCCAATGTGCTTGTGGCTGCCAACTCCGTCGTATCGGCGAAGATGTCAGTGAAAAACTGCATTTCAGACCGGCACAGTTCTATAAGGAACAGCATGTGCGTGGTAAATGGGTCTGTGATCAGTGTGACACTCTGACTCAGCAAGCGATGCCCGCCTATGTGATTGATAAAGGCATTGCTTCACCTGAATTGCTCAGCCATGTGCTGGTATCGAAGTATGCCGATCATTTGCCGCTGTACCGTCAACGTCTGATCTATCAGCGGGCGGGAATCGAACTTTCTAGATCAACTTTATCTCTTGCGAAGCAGTGCTTCTCAGATAGGTCGCTGCGGTGTAGAACTGGAACCTCTGGCCAATGCCTTAAAAGAGGTGGTACTACAACAGCAGGTGCTGCATGCAGATGAAACACCGGTCACCATCATGCGGATGGGTGAGAATAATAAAAAACCGAAGAAAGGTTATGTCTGGGCCTATGCCACTACACAGTACAATCCAGTTCAGGCGGTGATCTATGACTTTCAGGATAGTCGTTCAGGCCAGCATGCTGAAGAGTTCTTGAAAGGCTGGCAGGGCTATCTAGTCTGTGATGATTACAGTGGTTATAAAGCACGCTTTAAATCAGGCGATGTCATTGAGGTGGGCTGCATGGCGCATGCACGTCGTAAATTCCATGAACTGCATGTAACTGGGAAAAGTCAGGTCGCTGAACAGGCATTAGTGCTGATTCAGAAACTGTATGCGATAGAAGCAGAGCTCAGGAAAAAGACCGATGGTACAGCGGAAGACCGCCGCGAATACCGACAACAGCATAGTCAACCAGTGATGCAACAACTATATGAATGGCTCAACCAACATCATCTGACGGTGCCATCGAGTTCTCCCACCGCCAAGGCCATCAATTACACTCTGAAGCGTTGGCCAGCTTTAAGCCGCTATTTGGATGATGGCAATCTACCGATTTGCAATAATTGGGTAGAGGTGCGACACGAAGTCGCTTAATGAAGTTGTTCCCCCTGCGGGAACCACCCGTGTCACCGGGTGAATCTAGAAGGCTGAATAAAGAGCGCCTTCGACAATGTAACGAGGCACCGCAAGGTGCGGGGTATCAATCGTGAGAGGCGTACTCTTCTGGCAGCCATAGCCGGACAAGGGCTAGATAATCGGTATGGTGAACACATGTGAATCTGCGCAACGATCGTTAAATTGAACGAGCGGAAATGGCTAATACGCTCGAACCAAAACGGTAATGGAGGTGGGAATCGCGTCTTTCTACTACGCATTCGTGACCCATACGCCTCCCGGTCGATAGCAGGCACCTAAGCCGATGTACTTCAGTAAGCGGAACGTGGAAATCCCGTATTACCCCCATTGGGAAAGCAGTTTGCAAAAACTGCCCATGGTGATGCGGGCGAAGGAACGAGGAAAAAGCGAATGCCAGTCTGTAATGGGTTGGATAGAGGTTGAAACATTACCTCACGCGAAAGCGGGCTGACGTCCTTATGGTCTCTCATCACAAGAGAGTGTGTAGAACCCTTTTAATGGAGGGAGAGCAAATGAACGCAGCAGTATCAGCGTGTGCGCCTTCCAGCACATCGTGGGACAGCATCGATTGGATTGCTGTACAGCGTCATGTCAGAGGGCTGCAAGCGCGTATTGTGAAGGCGGTACAAGACGGCAGGTATAACAAGGCGAAAGCTTTGCAATGGCTGCTGACTCACTCGTTTAGTGGCAAAGCATTGGCCGTAAAACGAGTGTCTGAAAACAAAGGCAAAAACACGGCTGGGGTCGACAAGGTGACTTGGAATACACCCAAGGCCAAGACCGGTGCGATGATGTCGTTGAAGAGGCGAGGTTACACGCCCCTTCCGCTTCGGAGAGTCCTTATTCCGAAGAAAAATGGCAAGATGAGACCTCTCGGGATACCCACGATGAAATGCCGGGCCATGCAGGCGCTCCATCTGCTGGCTTTGGAACCCATCGCGGAGACCACTGCTGATCGGAACTCTTATGGATTCAGGGCTTTGTTGCACAAAGATTTCATAACTATATGATTTTAAAAGTTTTGATTGTTTTTTGATCCAAAATTAAATTTATTTAAATCAGATGCTTACATATTTATGCAACAAAGCCCTTCGTAGCCTGCTTTTTCTACGGCTTTAATTAAAGTAGCGCGATCAAGTGGTTGATGCGCATAAATGACTGCTTTTTCGGTAGCCAGATTTACATGAGCCGATTCAACACCCTCAACAGATTTTAAAGCTTTTTCCACACGGCCTACACAAGAAGCACATGTCATCCCCTCAATCTCTAATGTTTCACTGTAGTGTGGCGTATCAGTCATTTCGGTACTCATATACGATCTCTATCATTTAGATATGCTGAGTTCTATATGCGAAGATCAGCTCGAACCAAGATTAGGTGGAATTCAGGGATTACTTTTATTTCAAGCAAGTACAGGTTTTATCTGTACGATGAGGAAAATAAGAGAGTAAAAGTGGTAAGGAATTCCCACTGTTACTCTAACAGAGATTAAGCAGGATCAGCTGTAAATCCACGCTCACTGAGAGTGGCAATGACTTGATCCTGACTCACCGTTGTGTTGATTTCAATAATACGGTTTTGTAAATCAATATCGAGTGAGGCATTCGAGTCGAGCTCTTTAATTGCGGTAGTAATGCCGCGTGCACAACCACCACAAGTCATATTAGCGATGTGAAATTTCATATGTTGCTCCTTTTTAACAAAACATTTGTTTAAAACATTAGAACAGTAACTCTAAACTTTCACCATACAACCAGCCTTTTTCTGAATCAGTTACTCGCTGTAACTTGGTCTGTTTACAACCTTACAGTTTTCTTCAGAGTATTCCAAAGAAGAGTGTTCTAATGACTACAGTAATAACACTAAATATAAAAAAAATGGAAGAATAATTTACTAAGTTATTGTTTTTAAGTTGATCCTTGTTTTATATGGGGGTGATAATAACTTCTGATTACTAGTTTTTACCTTAAATATACCGATTGAAAGATTCATTTAAAGGCTATGAATACATGAGTTTTACAGTTTGGCTAGGTCAGCATGAGTACTTTTCACAAGATTTAAGATCGACCATGAACGTGATTAAGTTATAGGGGATTGATGAAATAGTTTTTATGAATTTCTGGCTTTCTGGGCTGATTTTATCAAATTCATGTCTATGCAAAATTGCGACATATTTCTCGTGCTGGTAGTTATCCAGAGTTTGGTCTGCATCTATCCATAGTGCAGACCTTTTTTTGGTGACAGTTTTTTCTTAGTGATTTTCGATCTGGATGTAGTGATTTCACGTTTGCAGAATATATCTTGGCGGTGATCCATCTAATATTCGTGATTATAAAGAGAGCTAATTCACAGGTTCTACAGATTATGTAGCGACTAACTATATCAAAGTCTATTTGCAGTTGATGGTTGGCGCTTAGTTTATATTTACGCTTAGGTTTCAGTTAAAAAATCAATATTCTGTTGAATCCGTGATTGAATCATCTGTAGGGTAGATTCTCGAATTTGATGGGGATACAGGCGCTGCGCAATTTGACTAAATTGAAGTGCAATTTCACGCATGGTCAAGATGATCTCATCGACTTCTAGAGTAGTCAGATTAGCTTCTGAAGTACCGAGTTTATGTATGTCATTTCGGGAAATATTGAGCGCTTCTCCCATAATGTCCATTTGATGATAACCACCTGGACCCTCGCAGAAGGTCACATCATAGGCTGGAGCCAATTTCCATTGACCATTTTTCTCCATGAGAAATGAAAAGTTCTTAGTATGGTCATCCCGATTATTGAAAAGCACATTAAACACAGCACGTTTAAAAGCATGCAATCTTTCTCGTACATCTTGCGTACACATCAAGGTTGCCCGGAGAAAATTGCGATAGTCTAGGCTACCTGGAACTTTATAGTCTGCTCCTGTATATGCAGCCAAACTCTGCATTGGAATCCGCATACCATTTTGACGATCGAATCGTTTAGAAGCAAAAGCCGTTAAACCATTGGGCAAATTAAAGAAATGGGTATCTGGAGTCTCAATTGCACAAAGTCGCAAACATTCTGCATAGACGGCTTCAATGGCGCAGACTTCAGGATGCTCTTGCTGAGCAGGAAACTTAATCAGCCAGGCTTCATGTTGATCAGAATCTTGAGTCGAAAACTCTAAATTGACAGGATCTCGGTAAACCAACGCTTTTGGTCTGGCACCTTGAGGGGAGCCACCCATGACCAATAAATGCTGTAGAAATTCACCACCTTCACCTTTGAGTACTTCTTGAACTTCCTGGGCCAGTTGTTGTAAAGGGATATTTTCTGAGGTTTGCATGTCAGCAACACAAGGTTCAAAGGAGAGGGCACCCATTGCGTGACTACTAATATAGGTCAGACGCTCCAAAGGTCCAATTCGTGCTGAATTTAAGCCAATTTTTTTGAAATATCGATCCATCAACATCATGCCCCAACCATCTGGTAAAGCGTCATAGACTGGACCTGGGAGTCCCATTTGATGAGTAGGAAAACCTTGTCTGAATGGTAGACCTTTTAAAGGCAGCAAGTAAGAAGAGAGCTCAACACCTTGCTGTATTGCTTCTGGACTATATTCAAAAGCAATGGTGGGTCTACCTGTCGTGGCTGTTGAACTAATCAGCGTTCCCCATAACCATGATTCGCCCCAACCGTTGTAATAAACATTAAGTCTATTGAGCATTATCCCTTCCTCTTAATACGGTGGCGCTTACTTTGACTCTCATAGCGAAGAATGTCATTCACACTGTTAAGCTGAGGTTTAAATAGTTCCTGAAGTTCGTTTAATCGACCCAAGACCATTGCAATACGGACTAAATTTTCAACAGATACATTTCGTCCCGCTTCAAGATTCGAAACTGTATTCACGCCGACACCAGCGCGTGCTGCTACCTCAGCTTGAGACATCTCCAGAAAGAGTCGTTGCTTACGTAAACGCTCACCTAAAAGAGTCACAACTTCTTCTGGTTTAGTGAAATATAAATCCATTAAATTGGGTCTTAAGAATGAATAATTTAATTAAATCACAAAATAATGGAATTAATCTATAGCTATAGTGTGGCTAAGGAGGGCTTTGTTGCACAGCACATCAGAAGGGTAGGTATAGTCCTTGGGTATCGGTTACAGAAAATCATCAGGATGTACTTTGACTGATTGTTGATACGGAGATTTCAGTATTTTCATTTTTCCTAATAGGTCACATTACTTAGAAAGGGTTCTTCGAAAATTAGTTCATACTTTAAAAATCCTATAAATATTGAGGATATTTTCTTAATGCTTTCAATATAGCATGCGGCTATATGTAACTCGAACGGGCTTAATCTGCCTTTCAGTATAAATTTTTTGGGCGTGAGAGGGGAGAGGTGTGAGGGCAAGCAATTTATATCGTGGATACTTCTAAATTACTTATGTAATAGAAGGTGGTAAACATGGATTTAGAGGTAATAACACTAAATATAAAAAAATTGGAAGAATAATTTATTAAATTATTGTTTTTATGTGGTTATTGGTGATGTTATGAATAATAATAACTTTTTTCTTGATGAATTTTACCTAAAAAAATTGATCAGATAATTTTCTTTAAATGTCATGCATACATAAATTTGACAGTTTGAAGGGATCGGTATGTGCATTTTTCACAAGGTTAAAGATCGACCATAAATGTGATAAACGGCAGAGGATCATTGAAAAATGAATGGATTTAAACACTACATGTATGCACGAAAAAAAGTATCGCTGCGGTTCTGCTGACAGGCTGTATTGAGCATTGAATGCAAATGATGTAGTAATTGTCTACAGGCTATAGGACCAGCATGAAGAAGAATGAAATGTAGTTGCCAATTTATAACCTTGGTTGAAAAGCATAGCATTGTTATTCGGAGAAGTGAGGTAAGCCATCCTTCTCTTATTCATTTAAAATGATTCTTACTCAACTGATCTCGACTCATGGGCTGGTTCCAATTAGACGGATAATAACTTCCATCCCCTATCTTTTTCTTACCACATTTCTTGCATTTAATCCCTTCTTTGGAGATTTGATTCAGCATCACTGTTGTCGGTTGAATCAAATCAATGACATAGTTCGTTGGTTCAGGAAAAGCAGAAGAGGCTGCTTTATTGCAAAAGAGAACATTCGGATCAAATGGATTGGATTGCACAAAAGCCATGATACAGCCACAGAGTAATTCACCTGCATGTAATCTGTAACATCCATTCAGGTCATCAGACGAAGATTAATCTGAAATTTAAGCACTAAACACCATAAATCTATGTATGGGCAGACTTTTTTGAGACATATGTTGATAAACATGCGGCAAGTTACATTGCTTAAAAGTCTATCTAAGTTAACGATCTATTCAATTCTGGATAAGTAATCTGAATATTACGATCCTAAATTACCCGAAGAGTATTAAGATTTCTAAGAATCGTGATTGTTGGTTTATTTGGGAAATTAATCAGTGGATTGAAGCAAAGATGATGGCTCATTAAGGATTGTGGGCTTCGACTACTTAAATTTTAGGTATTTTGAATAAAGCATATTTCAAAAATCTGAATTAATGGATTTAAATTACCATAAAAACCTTCAATATTTGCTTGAATCCATTGTTGTTGAGAGTCAATGCGAGACCAATCAATACCATAACCACAATGAGCAATCAGATGCTCAAAGAAAATCCGTTGTGTACGTCCATTACCTTCACGGAATGGGTGTATGACATTAAGCTCACAATACAAGTCGGCAAGTTGAGGGATTAGTTTTTGTGGTGCTAAGCCTTGAAAGTATTTTTTTTCTTGAAGTGGCCTAAGTAATTTATTGGTTTCAATTTCAATACGGGAAAAATTACAAAAACGGGTATCACCTTTGGAAATATCGATTTGTCTTAATTTTCCTGCCCAGTCGTATAAGTCGCCAAAAAGCTGTACATGAATTGATTTTAAGTATTTTAAGTCGTAGGGTGGTTCAGCATATTCAATGAGACTACTTGCTAATCCAGACAGTTCCAGTTCAGCTTGTTCTAAAATTTGTTCATCACGAATATTGAGTTTGTTCTTTAGGATATTTGTGCCAGGGTAACAATACAGGCTGTCACCCATTTCCCCATATTTATCCATACATGCACCTGACTAAGATTCGGGTTGCGAATACTTCTTATATTTTTGCAAGATTTCAGCTTTACTTTGTTGAGTTGTTTGAGCTGTCGTTGTAATGCCTTCAAGCTTTAGGCTGGCTTGATAGTTTTGCGAACGTGTCGCTTGAATATATTTTCTTTTCTGTTCAGTGGTTCTGAGCATTTCGAAACTCCATTGATGCTACACGTGAAGTAAGTATAGCAGAGAATCTTTTTGATCAATGCTGCATACACAGCATTTCTAAAATGTAATACAACGGTATTGTTTCATGTAATAACAGAAAACTAAAAAAAAGTGGAAGAATTCTTAAAATTTAGACCGTCATAGATAAGCAAACCGTATGTATTTGTTGAGAATTGTAATTTTGAGAAAATTTAGTTGATAAATTAAATGAAGTTTCATATACAAAGATATGCTCATTTTTTAAATCGATAAAAATGTTAAGATTTGACTATTTGGTAAAAAATATAGAAATTTTTATGGGGCAATTTATCATGCCCTTTTGCTTTGACCGAAAAAATGTTCAACTTGAGATAGTAAAAATTAACTCAGAACTACTGAAAATCAAAAAGATTAAACAGAGTCAGAAAGTAGTAGTACAAGCAAAGTTCAAAATAATCTATGTGAAAATTTGGCAAAAAATCTTGCTATTGATGCAAACGGAGCCAGGCTTACGTGTGCATTCTAATTATGTTGCAATCTTACAGTTGATACATAATCTTGATGATTTTATCGAAAAATCACAACAACACTTGTGCTTTGAAAGAAAAGCTCAGAAAGAACTGGATGCTAAATTTTTTGCAAGATTTTTTAAGCTAACAAAGAATTCAATAAAGGATCAACTTTTACCAAATCGTTCTGATCACAATGAATTTAAACAATGCAACGTGATAAAAATATTAAGCGAAAATGAATATGCCAAACATTGAAACACAAGAGCAATTCTTAGATTTAGCAGAAAAATATCAACAAGATTATTGTCTATTACGTGATGATATTGTAAATACACAATTTGTCGATCTATCAGATGATTTGTATAAAGATGTCTACGCTCTATACAAATTAGCACAACAAATTTATAGCTATATATCAGGCTCCAGACAGATCGGTAAGTATTCTTTTTTAGCTGCTGTGAGTTTTTTTGCATGTCCAGATTCTAGTAATACACAAGAGCTGTCATCGCAACGTTATTTGATTCTACAAGCGAGTTTTTTAACATATCGGCAGTATCAAGAATTTGCAAAAATTGATAAAGCTGAGAATAAGCAAAAACATGTTTGTGACCTATTACGCTATGTCTCACGATATGTGCTGGATTCTAATCATGCTGAATTATTTCATGAATGTAGTAAGCTGCTAAATTGTTATGTCACGTACGAACGTAATTTGAAAAAAGAGGATCGTAATCAACTTTTTAATATTAAAGATTTCGAACAAGTACAAGTCATAGAGTATTTATCGGCTCTATTAATAATTTTTAAAAGACTAGATGATCGTCGTGTAGTTCATCGTCAGCGTAAGTCAAAAAAAAGCAAAGTTTTGCAATGGCCGACGAAAAATGAACTCAAAAAATTTCGTGAAATTAAAACGGGTAAGCAAGTAGATATTGGACATAACGCAAAGATTAGTATTTATGATGCCGCTCTTCACAAAGATGAAGAGGGTGAAGTTGATCTATTAGATCCTGAAATGGAGTTTTATTCAGAAGATGAAAAGTCTAAAAATTTAAATTATATACTCAGCGATAATGCGACGCATCTAATGCGGCATCGCCAGCGCCGTCATGCTCCTTTTGTTACAAATCCACATTATTTGGCGCCAGATATACTGAAGCAAATTGTTTATGTGTTGAGAACCGAGTTATCCGGGCACTGGAGGGATGCTGCAATCGCTGCAGCATGTTTATTGTCACTTTTGACGGGATTATCACCCGTCGCACTGATGGATTTTAACGAGCTTATTCAAGATGGAATTTTGATCCAGAATGGTTCAAGTAGACGTCGCGAATATTTACTCAAATTAAATCTTAAAATTACAGAGCAGAAGATTAAGAGCTTAAATCATGTGCGGTGGAATGAAGTGATGACACATCAACTACATTTACCTTCTGCTTGGTTTGACTATATAGAACAAGCATCGAATCCACTAATTTCATCAACACACATTAATACGAAACTTAAGAATTGGCTTGATAATCGGTTTGTAGGTTCGATCACTGTAGAAAAACTGCAGGCTCAATTATATTTTCATATATATTATGAAACATATAATGAATATCTTGCTCATGTAATTGCTGGGCGGGATAGTCAGCATCACATGCCTGGTATCTATTATGGCGGGCTACCGAAAACTCAACTCAGTAGCACATATCTAGCCTTTTTAGAAAAAGCACTTACACCACATTCCACACATTTTACTGAAGACACGGCTGAACTAAAAATATTGCAACAACAATTCAAAGTGCAATCTGCATTATCTATAGGAAGGATAGGGAGCCAACTGGCACTTGAACCCAATTTTGTGAAAGAGCAATTCCATATTTTACATAGACATTGTCACGAAAACATCCAAGAAGATAAGCACATTATTAATCAACTTAATGCATATGCGTGTTGGATGTGGCATATCAGTTTGTTGAGTTTGGCAAGTCGGCCTAAAAAAAACCTGTTGGGGAATTTGGATGATTATTGTGTTGAGCTCAAGCTTTTATATGTGAATGATAAAAAAAATAGTAAAGCAAGAAAAGATGGTCGTTTTATCCCTTTATCTGATTTTTTCATAAAAACACTGCAAAATTACACTGCCTTTTTAGAACAAATTATTGAAGCGTACGGTTCATTTTTTAGACAAGTCTTTGCAAAGAAGAAGATAACTGTAAATGATCTTTTTGGTAAGGTCATTTTTAGTAAAGATATCTTGCCGATAACTGTCAAAGAATGGCAGAGCAGGAAAATTAAGTTAATCCCTTTATCGAGAAAATGGGTGAATTCATATATGCAAGGAGTCTTTCCAAAGAATATGTATTCGAATTGGTTACGTCATTTTGACATGAACTTTTTGATGCATGAGCAGCAAGAGGGTAAACCAGCATTAGCTTTTCACTTAATTCAGGCCCTGTATGGTCATGACCAACGTGACCGAGAGGCTTTTCATCCGCATTCTTCACTTATCCCGAATGTCTATGTACAGCAAGCCCGCCAGCAATTGCAAGATAATGTCAAATCTTTATCGATTAAACACTTAGAGCGAAAATAGTTGTATGCAAAAAATCAAAGAACTAATAAAACCACAACTAGATGATCTATTTGTTGATATTCATAAAATGGTGAAAAAGTCGCTAGATAGACAGCCTTCTCCACCTGAAGTATTGACGAAAGAAATGCAGCAAAAACTTGATCAGCAGATCGCTGAAAAATGGCATGACATTAAAGATAGTGTTGATTGTTTGAGTCAAAAGTTGAGCCGAGACGAACAATCAAAACTGATGCAATTTACTGAAGATGAATTTAATAAAAGAAGGAAGCAATTCAACCAGAATGTAGATAAAAAATCATACAGAATTAAGCTAAATCCACATACTAAACGGATCGTACTGCCTAGAAAAATTGAGAGTACAGAGTCACGGTTAGAACAGGGGCATCTACATATCCATGTACTTAAGGAATTAAGGCAGTATTGGCAAGATTCATTTGAATATTGGAATGAACCAAAGTACTTATGGGGAAATTTATGCTTAAGTTTTATATATATTTCAGGCTGTGCAGATGAACAGCATTTGATTGCTATTCAGAAGCAATTGCAGGAGGCCATTGAGCTTGGTACAGATCTGAATTGTTTTCGGTTATACCATTCGGACTACAAAAAAATCACTAATCCATTGTTACTACATTATCGTGTTGAAAACTCTCAATATGGCAACGATGTAGAACAGGGAAAGTTGTACCAATGGAAACATGTTTTTTTTAACCCATATGCGCAGTTCATTTTGCAATATTTAAAAAAGTTGAAAGCTGCTCAGAAAGAATTTTGTCTGCAACATTCAGTTGAAGATTGTATTTTAGAAAGCTTGAGTAAGATAGGCAGGAAAAAAAGTCTTGGGGATCTGCAATATCAAATTAAACGCCGTGGATTTCGTGCATTTAATGATGTGCAAATGGTACTCGAATTTAATCCAAACCTCAGCATAGATATATTTTTGAGTAATGTGCTTCAGCAAGAGATTAATACTGTTGCTTTAAGGCCATCCGAATTTAGATTGCTGTGGAATAATGATTACAATCAAGTCACAGAACCAGATAATCGCCCTATTCATTTTGAACAAGAGCAGTTACTTCCTGAAGTTCCGACTGTTCAAAGCAAATTACAAACGATTCCGTATGAGTTGATGTTGTTTGGTCAAAAGAAACGTAAAGGTCAAAAAGTTGAGCGTTTAGATAAAAAGAGGAATAAAGAAGAACGCACGCTACGTTTTTGGCAAGAAACTAGAAGGGTGTTAGAGGAGAAGATAGTTGATGCTAATACGGAGGAAAAGTCTTTAATTGATGCTCAACTACGCTTAATTCACTGGTTAATGCATTTAAAAAAACGAGGGCTTCAATTATCAACTATTGAAAGCTACTTAGGATCGTTTGGCAAAGAATTTATATTTGAGATTTGGCTCAATAAATTAGATTTAAAGCAACAATCCATAGATGACTATGAGGATTTATATCGGCAGCTATTGAAATACAGCAGTGAACGTGATGAAAAAGCAGTTCAACGAGATTCGGTGAAAGGAAAAACCTCTCGTAAGATGCACCAAAGCGCAGAATACCGTTTTGGTCGCCTAAAAGATTTTCATCAATTCTGTATAGAGAATTATGATGCTCCAGGGGTATTGGTGTTACAGAATTCAAGTTTTAAGCATTTACAAATTTGCAATGCACGGCTAGTGAGTCCTTTGCTATTTGGCAAATTATTGGAAAAACTAGAAAATTTAAGTCAAGAGCCAACGGCATCAGAGTGGGTCGATCATCTGAGTTGTTTAAAGCTGATGTATTTACTAAGTTATAGAACTGGACTTCGATTAAATGAAGTTCGTTGTCTTAAAATACAAGATATTATTTGCCCAGAGCTACTTTATAAAGAAAAAGAAAATACAGTTTTTAATAATATCACGCTTCATATCCAAGACAATTCATATCGCCGTCTGAAAACGCGAAGTGCGAATCGTCAAATACCATTGAAAATTGCATTGTCAGAACATGAGTTTTTAGTAGTACAACGTTACATACAACATCGTTATGAGCAATATTTGGTTAATCAGCAGGATGATCTACTTTTTAGTGTGAATCATCGTGTATTAACTGATCAATGTATCAGCAAAATTACAGTAGATTTGTTTAGTCAAATATTAGGTATGCATCATGGCTTTAGTTTTCATACATTACGCCACAGTGCTGCTAACTATCTAGCAATAACTTTGCTCGGTTCAAAAGAAATGATCAAGACCTACACAGATTGTCCTTGGGTAAAAGCAAAAAAGATGAGGGATTTATTGTTTGGTATGAAAGCACGTGCTCAAGAAGAGATTATTCAACATAAATGGCAGGTGCTCGCCTCTTGGATGGGGCATAGCAGTATTGAGCAAACGGCTTCAAATTACCTTCATGTTTTGGATTTATTAGCAGTCGATCGAATTTATAATTCGCCGTGTATCATTTCAAAAAAAGTATTAGAACAGTGTTTTAGTCCAGTGAAGTCAAGTACAGACTACATAAACCTAAATCGTTATACTCAGCAGCAGAAATGGTTTAATTCTTATCAGCAAACACAGCCAGTTACGATGGCTGGCCGACAAGAAAAGAAGTTTAGTATAGAGAAGAGTACTCTGACACCTTTTCAACGTTTGATAAGTTTTAGAGAAGGTCGATTAAGCGAAGATACCCAAGCTCAAGAATGGATGCAACGATGTCAATGGATGAGCACTAAATGGATGGATCGCCAAAAATTTAATTTAAAAACGAATTATGTTTATAGTAAGAATTTAGAAGAGAGTTGGTTTGATGAACTTTACGAAAAGGCTAAAAAACTGACTCGTCCAGATGAAATAATTCCTCTCCTTGATTTTCATTATAAAGATGATAGGCAGCAAGATGCACTGAAAGAAAAGAACATGGTTAAGGCGCTTAAAATATTATTATTATTTGGAAAACTGCGTAAGAATTTTCTACATTTTCAATGCCGAATGAAAGGTGATGAGCAACAAATTGTTAATTTTATTACTGGTATAGAGCCAATGTTAGGAGATCATCTGTATTTAGAAAAACAAAACTACCCAGTTAATTTGGATGCTCCTGAGCGAACCGTTAAATTTAGTTTTCAAAGAGTTGTCGGCTCTAACAAAAAAAATGTTACTCCGCTGGTTATATTTAATTTAATGTTAAAAATGATGCAAAAAGATGAACTCTGGATCAAATAGCCTAAGCATGTTAAAGGGGAATTGTTTAGAAATTTCCCTGTTTATAAGTAAACTGCCTTTATGAAAAGCACCATGCTGACTTGGATTAATAAGCGGAATGTAGTATCACAGTTTGATCGCTGGATTTACGAAAATGGTGTGAAGATTAGCGGTATGGTAAATCGATGAGCTAAAGTGTTGTAGTCCAAACTCGATCTGACAATTACCCATTTTTTAGTGTGCCCGTCAGGTTAAATTTGAACTGAATTTTTCTCAGCCCAAATTCATTTCCAATCAAGTTATGTTTCAAGTGGCGTGCGAACACTGCACAATTTAATTCACGGTGCCTAAGACAGGTATCAACTTCGGACCAGCCATTCTAGCTTTGCTAATGATTTCCACCAGCTCATCATAAGTCAGTTCAAACTTATCCTCACTATCAAATACATAGACCATATTCTTGCCTTCATGTTCAGGTGGAGTAGGTGGTACAAATCGTTTCGGGATAAGAATTTGTGCGAGTTGTTCGTCAGTTAATTTAAATAAGTGCATGTTTTTATCCTACTGTTCCTTAAAATGTATTCAAACATACTCAAGGACTAATTCGCACTCTGTTAATGTCTTGTTGCCAAGCGTGTAACTAGAGCCTGAGTCGGTCAGTTCCGACTTGTAGCGGTCAGTCCGTTCTTGCAATATACGCTTTACAGTTTTGTAAGGCGTATAACGACTTATCTCATTGTCGTTTAATCTTGCAAGCACGTTTCTCGCAGCATTCCAATCAGCTTGCACAACTTCCCCATTGAAACGGTGAAAACGATCTCCCTTGCGTGTGCCTATTAAAAGCCCACGTAAGAAAGAATCACTTTGCGAAGTGTATGCAGAATTGACTAGATGCACCGTAGAACCTCTACGGTGAGATATACCTGTTAGGGCATCGGCTAATAAGCCTTTAACCCATGTATTTAAGCGTCTATTGGTGTTTTTGCCATAGTTGCGTTTACTTTGAATTGGGGATGTTAAATCTTCCGCAACAATCACTTTGGCTTTATCAACCAACTTGTGAGTTGCTGTAAATATTAATGTTTTGAGCTTTGCTTTTTGAGTATCTTGTCGCTTATCTAGTTTTTTTCGACCTAGATTATTTAACTCAATTTTCTGTTTCTTGTGTGGTTTAGCTTTAGCAATCGCTCTGAGCTTGTTTCTGTGCTTGTACTTTTGATTTAAATAATCTGATTCACTTGAGATCAGCTTGCCTAGACCACTCCCATATACATCGCCATCAGAGTCCACAAAAGCTTCTGAGTACCCTTTATCAACACCTACTGTTTCCTGACCACAATCTTGTGTTTCAACTGCATCATAGGTTGAATGAACTTCAATATTGCCATTTTTTAGAATAATTCTTAATGTGCCTTGCGGTGCAAAATCAACAGTCGTATTTAATGGGATTTTAATGGTTTGTCGAGGGATTAGGCTTGGTACTTTAAGCCAACATTGACCATTTAACTCAAAGGTTTTACACATATCCGCACGAACAATAATTTGATTATGTGTGTGATTAACACCATGCTTAAAGTGATTACGCATTTGACGATGGAGGAAATTATCAGTCATCCATTCATCTTTTTTAAGCAAGGTGTATAGTCTTTTTTGTTCATTATTACAGGAGGTGCGTTTTCGGATCGCCTGCTTTACTTTGTCTTTTGATGCTTCTCGATAGGCTTTAATATCACCTATGCAATCACGTAGCGTTTCTTTCCACGCATTTGCAGAAACACCAAAGTCACGACTTTCTTTCATCCACGCATCACGAATAGCTCTGTCACTGATATTCAAACCTGAAATAGCACCATATTTAGCCCACACCTCGCTACGAATACGACCAAGTAAAACAGCTTGTTTCTCAAGCTGTTTGTACTTTTGCACATTCAAGTTTTTACAGTGATGAATGCGTGTTAATTTCACAAAGTCATGCCTAGGTTAAGGGATTGGATAGAGGTGGTTCCACTTGTTTGAACAACTAAAAGCGTATTTATAAGTGATATTCCGCTCTAGTTAAGCCACCTTGTTTTGTTGGGGTAGCTGATCATAGTAAAACTCATTTGGTGTCATTTTGTCTAG